>JAAUSA010000171.1 GCA_012031975.1 Alkalinema sp. RU_4_3
TACACCCCATGCCCCAAACCCGCCATCTCCTTCGCCTGCTGCTGCGCCGTACTCGCCGACAACACCGCCAACCCCTCCGGTAAAACATCATAGGCATAATACAAAAACTCTACATCATCCTCCACCCCTCGCCCCATATCTACCCCCGTGTGACAAGCATCCAGAGATAGAAACAACCGCTTCGCCCCAGAATCCCGCATCCACTGTTCCACCTGCTCAACCGACCACCCCTGCCTCGCCAAAAATCGCTGCCTGCTATGACGCATCGCTAGAAAAGGCTTCCGCACCCCATCCTTCTCGTCCTCGCACAGCATCCCATGACCAGCAAAATGCACCAACACCAAATCATTCGGCCCGACCCGACCCCTCAGATCCAGCAAAGCCCCCTCCACATTCTCCTTTGTCGGCAGCAGACCCTCATGCTCCTGCCGATCGTGCAGACAGACCACAGACTCAAAGCCACAAGCCTCCAGCACCTGCTCCAGCGCCATCACATCCGCCACACAATAGTTCAGCCTCGGCCAGTCCATATATCGATCGATCCCTACCAAAACTGCCCAGCGCCTAGCGATCGGCCCCAGATTCTGCCCAGTCATTTCCCACCCCCAGCTTGGTCAATCATCAAAAGCCAATCATCAAAACAAGTCGTTTAGCCAACATTTCAATAAATCTTCTTCTTTAAGTCAGAATAACCCCTTGAATATTAACCCTAATTCTAACACAGAATTCTAACACAGAAGGGCGCCATCGACCTCTACCCAACGATAGAGTAAACTAAGAGTAACCCCCTAACGGATCTTCCCCTGTGACAGCCTTCGATCGTCTCCATCCCACCGTTCAGCAATGGATCTGGCAGCAAGGCTGGCAGGGTCTCAGAGATGTGCAGGAACAGGCGATCGCCCCTGTACTGGAAGCCACATCCGATCTGATTATCGCCGCTGCCACCGCCGAAGGCAAGACCGAAGCCGCCTTTTTGCCGATTTTTTCCAAGCTGCTTGAAACGGGGTTTGAGAATGGGTTCGCGGTGCTGGCAATTAGTCCCCTGAAGGCCTTGATTAACGACCAGCACGATCGCTATCCCATCTCGGTGAAATTCTCGAAATCCCCGTGCATCCCTGGCATGGCGATATTGACTCGGGGCGGAAGCAGCAGGCGCGATCGATTCCCAAGGGCATCGTGATCATCACACCGGAAGCCCTAGAGGCAATGCTAATTAATCATGGCCATGATGTGCTGCGATTGTTTTCAGCATTGCAATATATTGTGATCGACGAATTGCATGTGTTCATCGGCAGCGAACGGGGACAGCAACTGCGATCGATTCTGCATCGGATTGAACAGGCGATCGGTAAAACGATTCCCCGGATTGGCTTGAGTGCGACCCTTGGGGACATGAGTCTGGCCCAGGACTACCTGAGGCCCGAGGCTCCAGAAAATGTCCAGATGATTATTTCAGAAGCCGCAGGCCGGGAGGTGAAATTGCAGCTGCGGGGCTATCGCAAGGTCGTACCAGGGATTTTCGAGCTACCCGAGATGAGTCTGTCCCAGGATGCCTGCGGGGACGAAATCGCGATCGCAGAACATCTCTTCAAAACCCTACGCGGCCAGAAAAACCTGATCTTCGTCAATCGCCGCCAGGATGTGGAGCAGTACGCCGATCGTCTAAATCGCCTCTGCACGGACAAACGGGTACCGAAGGAATTCTTTCCTCACCATGGGAGTTTGTCTAAGGATTTGCGGCTGGCAGCGGAGGAAGCCCTTCAGGAGCGCAATCGTCCGGCGAATGTGCTCTGTACTTCGACGCTAGAATTGGGGATTGATATTGGGGCGGTGAATTCGATCGCCCAGATCGGCGTACCCTTTTCCGTGGCCAGTCTACGGCAGAGATTGGGGCGATCGGGCCGGGGTGCAGGCGATCCATCAGTTTTGAGAATGTATGTGATGGAGCCGGAGATCAATCCAATGATTTCCCCGGAGGAGATGCTGAGGCCAGCTTTGGTGCAATCGATCGCCACCGTAAACCTCCTCTTAAAAGGCTGGTACGAGCCACCCATGTTAAAACGCCTGCATTTATCGACTTTGGTGCAGCAGATTTTGTCGTCGATCGCCCAATGGGGTGGGATTCGGCCCAATGATTGCTGGAAGTTACTCTGTGAGAGTGGGGTGTTTCCTGGGGTGGATGAACGGACGTTTATTCATATTTTGCGGTGTTTGGGACAGTTGGAAATGGTGGTGCAGGGGGCCGATGGGTTGCTGCTGCTGGGGCTGAAGGGGGAGCGATTGGTGGGGCACTATAGCTTTTTTACGGCGTTTAATACCCCGGAGGAATATCAGATTGTCAATGAGGGGAAACTTTTGGGGACATTGCCGATCGAGTATCCCCTGGTCGAAGGGCGGTTTATGATTTTTGCGGCGCGGCGATGGCAGATTAAGAAGGTGCGGCAAGATGAGCGGGTGATCGAGGTGGAGAAGGCGACGGCGGGTCAGGTGCCGAGTTTTGGGGGTGGGGCGGGGATTGTGCACGATCGCATTCGTCAGGAAATGCTGAAGGTTTACCAGTCCGATACAGTCCCAGCATTTTTAGATAAAACAGCGAAGGATTTGCTGCAAGAGGGGCGCAATGCCTTTAATCATTACGAGCTCGATCGCCGCAGCATGTTGCAGAATGGCGATCGCTTGCTGTTGTTTCCCTGGAGTGGGACGGTGGTGATGAATACGCTGGCGGTGCAGTTGTCAGAATTGGGCTATGCGGTGGATCAGGGGGCGATCGCGCTAACAGTGGAGGCAGCGACGATTCCGGGGCTCAGGCAGAAGATTCAGCCCCTTTTGGGGCATCCGCCGAATCCGGTGGTGTTGGCGGAGGTGGTGGCGAATAAGGAGCAGGATAAGTACGATCGCTTTTTGAGTCAGTCGTTACTTTGTCTGAATTATGCTTCTAGTCAGTTGGATATCGATCGCACTTGGCCTGTGTTGCGGGAGTTGATTGCTTGAGGGGTGATGCGGAGATGTTTCAGTGCTGGGGATTTTCCAGTCAAATAAGATATTCTTGCTGGGCAAGGGTTTCAGGCTTGACGATCGACTCTGGATCATAGTAAGGCTTATCTACAACACTATCCTCTACGCTCAGTGTTCCTCCCTCTAAACCCATTTCCCTTGGACTTCATCGAATAAGTCTTTTGGGTGGTATTGCTCTCGCAATAAGAATCGGTTCACGCTATCGTGCCCGACTTCTCCTAGAATCTCCGCCAAACGCACACAGCTCACATACTTCGGTTCTGCTAATAGAAATAGCGTGTAAAGCTGGCAATTACACTGGGCAGTTGAGGGTTTTGAGCGTTCTCTCATCACTGGATACCGCTGGGAAGGGAGGGGAGACCTTAAATTCACCACAATTTTGGCGCTTTGTCAATGCGTAAGTCCTAGTCACCAGAGCATTGAATAATAGTCAGCGACGCCACCCGTATCGCCATTGTTCCGGGTTGGCGATCGATCGCCCCTCCCTACAACACCAACAACCCAAACAACTTCCCCACTGTCAACTTCAAACCGATCGCTGGCCGATCGAGGGCAAGAAATGTCATAATGGAAGAGTCTCTCAACGCTAGGAACTGTTCTATGGCAACCCAACAAGTTACTATCGATCTCCCTGAGCCAATTTTCCATCAGCTAATTCGATGGGCTGAAGCGACTAGACAGCCGATCGAGACCTTGTGGCTCAGAGCGTGGTGAGCAATCTGCCACCCATGGTAGAGCAGGGGGAACTACAGGCAGACCTGCTAAACATACAGAAGCTTTCGATCGAGGATTTGTTGGCGATCGCCCACAGTCAGATCGACCCAGAGGAACATAAAGAACATGTTCTATTGCTGGAGAAAAATCAGGAGGGAAGCTTGACGGTAGATGAACAGGAGAAGTTAATAGCTTTTCAGGCAGTTTGCGATCGACTGATGCTACGGAAAGCCTATGCTTGGTGGATGCTGCGTTGGCAGAGGTATCCGATTTCGGCGATTAAAGATTTGGCGATCGTAGGTTAGATAAAATCCACCACTGTAGAACTTGGAAATTGATTGCCTAGTCAGGACTGATTCAAGATTTGCGATCGAACGCTATACTAGAAAGAGTTTACAGAAGGTTGAGCCATGGTCACAGCTGCTGCAACACCCCCTAGATCACTCCCTTTGGTAGGTGAGAGACGTGTGGCCCTGCAAAACATTACCTGGCAAGCCTATCAGACGATTCTGCATGCACTACCCCAGACGAGAGCCGCACGATTGACCTTTGATGATGGGATGCTGGAGATTTCTATGCCGTTGGAGATGCATGAACAGGGTTCCGAGCTGATCGGGCTGTTTATTAGGATTTTAGTCGTGGAGATGGGGCTTAAGGTGAAATCCATGCGATCGACGACGCTCGATCGTGAGGATCTCAACCGAGGTGCTGAGCCGGATAATGCCTATTACATTCAAAATCAGCCAAAGGTATCGGGGCGGGAGGTCAATTTAGCCCAAGATCCGCCGCCTGATTTGGTGGTGGAGGTAGATATTACCCATACAGATATTGATAAGAATCGGCTGTATGCCAGTATGGGGGTGCCGGAGTTTTGGCGATTTGATGGGGTGGAATGGCAGGTTTTTGTGCTGGATGGAGGCGTATATCAGGAGGTTTCCCACAGTCCGACCTTTCCTTGGGTGGAGAAGGATGATTTGCATCGGTTCTTGGATGAGGCGCGATTGGATGAAGTAGATGCGGAGGTGAATTTCCGACAATGGGTGCGAGAACGACTATCGCCTTGAGTGCTGTTCCAATCAAACTCGACCAAACATTCTTGAATAGGGTAAATGACCCTTTGGTTGGTCGTAAACCATCGCTAGCACAGCGTCTATTTCCGATCGGCCATCAAGTGGATTATAACTAACAGTAGCCCCGTTCCCAATCCTCCATCATGCCCCAGACCACCCTCCTTTTCCTCACCGCCAACCCCAAAGGCACCACCACCCTTCGCCTCGACCAAGAAATCCGCGACATCACCGAAGGACTCCAACGCGCCAAGCACCGCGAAGCCTTCAACCTCGAATCCCGCTGGGCCGTCCGCCCCCGCGACCTCCAACGCACCCTCCTCAATCCAAACTGCTTAATTCCCAATTCCACAAATCTTCCGATCCGCGTCACTGACATCCGGACTCGATCGCAAATAATCCCCCGCCCAATCACAGGACAGCTTCAGCAATTGCCCCAGATCCCAAGCCACTAGCTTCACCGTGCCATCCATGCCCCCAGATACGATCGTTTGGCCATCGGGACTGAAATTTACACCCAGGACAATACCCTGATTCATTTTGAGCGTCGCACGCTCCGTCCCATCGAGGTTCCACAGCTTCACCGTGCCGTCAGCCCCCCCCGACAGGATCGTTTGACCATCGGGACTGAACTCCACACTCGTGATCAGGCCCTGATTCCCTTTAATCGTTCTGCGTTCCGTTCCGTCCAAGTTCCACAGTTTCAGGATGCCATTCTCACCCCCCGACAGGATCGTTTTACCATCAGGACTGAAAGCCACGCTCCTAATAACACCTTGATTCCCTTTAATCGTCGCCCGTTCGGTCCCATCCAGATTCCATAGCCGCACCATGCCGTCAGATCCGCCCGACAGGATTATTTGGCCATCGGGACTGAAATTCACAGTCCTGACAACGCCTTGGGTCGATTTAATCATCATGGGTTTTATCCCACCCTTGAGATTCCACAATTTCACCGTGCCGTCAGATCCACCCGATAAAATCATTTGACCATTGGGGCTAAATTTTACGCTTCTGACCAACCCTTGATTGCCTTGAATCGTCGATCGCTCCCTGCCATCTCGGTTCCACAGCTTAATTAGGCCGTCATGGCTGCCCGATACAATGGTTTGGCCATCGGGGCTAAAACTCACGCTCCTCAGCATATCTTTGTGGCCCCTGAGCGTCGCGCGTTTTGTGCCATCCGCATTCCATAGTCTCACCATCGTGTCAGCCCCACCCGACACAATCGTTCGGCCATCGGGACTGAAACTCGCAGTCATGACACTGCCTTGATGGGCTTTGAGGCTATTGCGCTCCTGGGTGTCATAGATATGGGTCAAGACAGCTTGGGTTTGCAGCTTAGCTTCGGTAATTTCCCTTTGAGTAGCGGCATCCCGACCTTGAAATTTAGCAATCAGTTGCTGATAGCGGCCCGTCGCTCGAAGGCCCTGGACTAAACCTGATAATTGCCTGCCAGCAAACATTTCGGATTGAGCCTTGGCCGCATCCACCTGAATACCGACGGCCTGGTTTATTATTCTTCGCTCAGCTCCATCTGATTGCCAGCGAAGATGGCACTCGTCAATGCGATCGCCGCCAACAAAAGCGAAATCACCAGCACCGTCCCACCGATCGAAGCTTGGCGTTTGACCCGACGATTGGCGATTGTTAATGCCGTCTCCGCCTGGTGCCTTGCCGCCGCCAAAATCTGATTTGCCTCTTTCTCGGCCTGATTTTCTGCTTCCTGGCTCAATCGCAAAAACCGCGAATCCTGATCGCTCAATTGCTTCCCCGAGGACCAGGCGATCGCCTCCCGCAGCGCCTCCCCCCGCAATAGGCGGGACTCATCCCCCGTCACGGACCATTCGGCGATCGCCGCCCCATAATAGGCCGGACGCAACTTTGCCAATTCCCCATCGACCCAGGCGCGATCGAACACCTCTCGATAAATTCGATTAAACACCTGCAATCGCCCGTCCCGCTTTACCACCAGCCCACTCAGCCGCAGATGAATTTGCTCGATCGAATCATCCGCCACCAACCCATCTGTACTGGCCAACACCTGCTGATACAACCCCAACAAACTGCCCTCCAGCACCCGCCCCCGAATCGTCCGCAAATGCACCGGATTATCCTTCCCCTCCCAATTCTCCGTAATTCCCTCCCGCACAATCCCCGCCACCCACTCTTTCATGTCCCCCCAAACTTGGGGGCTAGGGGGCCTCCCCTCCACCTCCCGCCGCACCAAATCACAAACCTTCTGGGTCAAAAATGGCTGTCCCCCGGTCCAATCCAGAATTTCTCCCATGGTTTCCCGTTCTAATCCCAATCCCATCTGCAATGGTGCCACCTCATCCAACCGAAACCCCGCCAACTCGATCGCCCGTCCCACATTAAACGGTGTCCGCTGCATATCCCGAATCAAATCCACGGGCGTCGCCGACCCAATCAACGCAAAGGTCAACCGCCGATAGTCTGGCTCCGTCGATCGCTGATTATAAAAGCTCCGAATCACCGCAAAAAAGTCATCCGCATCAAAGGGCAGACTCCGCACACTGTCAATTTCGTCGATAAAAATCACGATCGGCCCCGCAATCGATCTGAGCAGCACCAACTCTAAAAACTTGCTAAACCGCTGCACAGGCGACAATAGCGGCAAGGACTCCCACCAATCATTCAAATCAAACTGCCCATACAGTCCGAACCCATTCAGCAAGGTATCAATAATTCCGGCATACCACTCCACCGCCGTACTTTCCGTCGTGCCAATTTCGGTAATATCGACGATCGCGCAGCGAATCCCTTCGGCCTCCAGCCGCTGCCTCGTACGGGTCTGCAAACTCGACTTGCCCATCTGCCGCGAATTCAGCACATAGCAGAATTCGCCCGATCGCAGCCCCTGATAGAAATCATTATCTGCCTGCCGCTGCACATAGCTCGGCGCATCCACTTCTAGAGTACCGCCGAGTTTATAGAAATAGGGATTAGAAACATCGAGCACCATGACAATCACCCAACAAGAACACACCTGACCTGATTCTTGCTATCTTACCGAAGATCTATCCTAAAAAGGGATTATGTAATACATAGTTAAACTTAGCGATCGACTAACTTGCGTTAAAGCCCGCGAATGAATTGCGGACTACAAAACAGCGTCCCTACAGGACTTGCATCTCTCGACAATGGAACGAGTTTAGCCCTGGAGGGGCTGCCTGATTAGTCCGCAATTCATTCGCGGTGCAGGACGACAACGGAGCGATCGCCCCAAAAACACATTCATATAACCATCATGGCGATCGCACCCCCCCATTTCCCCAAGCGATCGCTCCTCCGAAAATTGACTGGCGGATCGCACCTGAAATCGGATGATGTGCGATCGGGGGAAAAAGTGTCATAATGGAATTGTCTAACCACTCGGACGAGTTATGTCCCGCCAAATCCTTCAACCCGGTGTTTCCTGCACTTTCAGCCAGTTTTTCGATCTCCCATTCACGATCGAGGACATTTTGGCGGAATTTGATTGCACGATCGACCGTTCGCCCATTGACTTTCCTCGCAAAGCCTTAGACCGACCACTCGACAACCTCCGCCATGAATTAGCCCGTAATCGTCAGCGCATTGAACTGGTGAACGAAATGGCGCGCCGGGAAGCCTTGATTGGCCCGCTTCTATTTGAAGTTGCCGAAATCAGTAATCAGCGCATCAATGTGGAATACTCGATCGTCGTCAGCGAACATCTCCGAGGGACAGTCGATTACTATATTGCGAATCAAAACCTGTTGGTGATTGAAGCCAAGCAAGCGGATTTAGTGAGGGGCTTCACCCAGCTTTCGGTCGAACTGATTGCGCTAGACCAATGGACAAAATCAACATCACCAATTCTCTACGGAGCTGTATCCACCGGAGAAGATTGGCGATTTGCGGCCTTCGATCGGGCCAACAAGGTAATTATTCAAGACCCACAGCGTTTTTTGGTTCCGGAGAACCTTGAAACACTGGTTGAGATTTTGGTTGGTATTCTGTGTTGACCGATCGCTGTGGCTAGAGATGCGCGATCGGACTCCCGCAAAAAGCCAGCCGATCGAACCGACCGCCGATTTGCCCGATCGAGCCTCCAAAAAATGACTGCCGATCGCCCCTGGAATCGGATGATGCGCGATCGGTTTTCTGAAGTGATGGCTGGGTGCCAACATACCCCGTCGTTCTAGATCAGTACCGATTTTGGCAAATTTTAGATCGGTTTCCGCATGCTCTAAATTAGCCTGCGCCTGCTGAGTAGCAATTTGGGCTTTTTGTTTTTCTAACTGTGCCTTTTCAGATTCTAGCTTCGCAATCGCCACCTGCCCGATCGCTTTTTCTGACTCTGTTTTAGCGATCGCCAACTATTGCTCTGCTTGTCCTTTCGCCTCCGTTGCCATCTGCTTCTCCTGATTCACCTGATTCAAGGCCACATTTGCCTGTGCCACCAAAAACTGCTGTTGAGCCACCTGAGATTTTTGACTTGCCTGACTCGCCCGATTCTGAGCCTCCTTCGTCTGTTCCTGCGCTTTCTTATAATTCTCCTGTGCCTCCTTCTCCTTCTTCTCTATTGCCTTCAATTTGCCATCCAAAAACTTACTCCTCACCGCCAAATCATCCTTTTGCTTCTTCGCATCCTCCATTTCCGTCTTCGACTGCTCCGCCAGCTTCCGCGCATTAATCGCACTCGCCCACGCAATCCCCGCCAACACCAACGATCCCGCCAACACCGCCAACCCGATCGAAGCCCGCCGCCGCACCTGCCGATTCACCTCCGTCAATCGCCGATTCGCCTCCTTATTCGCCCGATTCTCCACCTCCTGACACACCCGCAAAAACCGCGAATCATCATCACTCAATTGCTTGCCCTGAGACCAAGCGATCGCATCCCTCAAAGCCAGAGGGCCTCCTCATTCCCACCTCCCGCCGCACCAACTCACAAACCCGCTGCGTCAAAAACGGCTGTCCCCCCGTCCAATCAAGAATTTCTCCAATGGCTTCCCGCACCGATCCCAACCCCGCCACCAAAGGACCCGCCTCATCTAATCGAAACCCCGAAAGTTCGATCGCCCGCCCCACATTAAACGGCGTCCGCTGCATATCCCGAATCAAATCCACCGGCGTCGCCGCCCCCACCAACGCAAAGGTCAACCTTCCATAACTCGGCTTCGTCGATCGCTGATTATAAAAACTCCGAATCACCGCAAAAAATCATCCGCATCAAACGGCAAACTCCGCACACTGTCAATTTCATCGACAAAAATCACGATCGGCCCAGGAATCGCTCTCAACAGCACCGACTCCAAAAACTGACTAAACCGCTGCACATTCACCTCCAGCGTGCCACCAAGTTGATAAAACTGTGAATTAGAAGAATCGATCGACATAACAATCACCTAGCAGGAACACAAAAAACATCATCTCTGCACCGACGGCCCCCCCCGCTGCGACACAAGCGCGATCGCCCCCACCAACATCACCCCCGACAAGCCAAACAACAACAAACTCAGATACAATAATTGCTTAGCCTGAGCTAACTTGCGATCGGCCTGTAAATCTTCCAGCTTAGGTGAATCCTCCAGGAGCAAAGGCTTCACCTGATGCTGAGCAATCCAGCGATCGTTAAATATTTCCCCATAAAGCCGATTCGCGACTTGGAGATGGCGATCGACCTCCACCACCAGCCCCGACAATCGCAACTCAACCTGAATCGGACTACTGTTTATCTCCACCCGCTGATTTTGCAGGATTTCGCTGTAGAGAGTAAGCAAATTCTGTCGTTGCGGACTACTAAGAATACGATCCTGAATAGTTTTTAGATGTTCCGGTGTATCCTGTTGAATCCAATTTTCGATAATATAAGTATCGATCAGACCAGCAACATTCAGCTTCGGGCCATTCTGAACCAACTGACAAAGCTTCTGCACCAAAAACGGCTGCCCCCCCGTCCAGTCAGAGATCTCGGCCAAAACCACCTGTGAATCTCCCGGCAACCCAATCGCCAACGGCTGCATTTCCGCCAGCGTCATCCCCCGCAACTGAATCCCCTTACCAATATTAAACGGCGTCCGCATCGGGTCAGCGATCAAATCCGAAGGCGTCGCAACCCCAAACAATGCAAACGTCAACCGTCGTAGCTCCGGCTGATCGGCCCGCCGATTATACGCATCCCGAATCAACGCAAAAAAATCATCACTACTAAACGGCAAACTCAACGTACTATCAATTTCATCGATAAAAACAACCACAGGCTCCGCCACCAAATCCGCCAGCACCGACCAAGCAAATTTCCCCAATCGTTGTGCCGGAGAGAGCAACTGATGCTGCTGCCACCAAGTCTCCAAATCAAACCGATCGTACAGGCCAAAACTACTCACAATGCTATCAACAATCCCCGCATACCACTGCTCCGGCGTAATATCCACCGTCCCGATCGCCGTCAAATCTATAGCCGCACAGGCCACCCCTTCAGCCTGCAACCGCGCCATCACCTGCACCCGCAAACTAGACTTCCCCATCTGACGCGGCGTCAACACATAGCAAAACTCACCCTGATGGAGCGCCTCATACAAATCCTGATCCGCCCGTCGCCGCACATAGGTCGGCGCATCGATCGGCAAACTCCCACCGACTTGATACAACTGACTCATTGACCTACCCCCCAGCGATCGCGAAAATAAGTTCGATACAGATTACACAACGGCTCCACATCATTGCCCCGCAGCTCCACTAGTGGTCAGTCAGGGCTGAAATGAGGGATAGAGATGCTTGAGCTTAATCCTGGCATCTTGCGTGGTGAAACGCCAATCAACCGTGTTGGCTGTTTCATTGCGTTTCTCCTGCCAGTTAGCAATT
>JAAUSA010000172.1 GCA_012031975.1 Alkalinema sp. RU_4_3
TCGGCGGCGATCTGCACCCCCGCCTCCACCTCGCATCACATCCCCCGGCACCAGTTCCTTCGAGTCAATTTCCAGCACCTTTCCCTGACGAATCACCCGCACACGGGGAGAAGACAAACTCTTTAGGGCAGCCAAGGCCTTTTCCGCCCGACTTTCCTGCAAATAGCCCAGCACCCCGTTGAGCACCACATCGCCAGAATCGCGATCGTATCTTTGAAGGGAATGTCGTTGCTCTTGTTAGCCCCCTGGGCCAGACTCATAAAGTCCAAGATGCCAGAGATCATCGCCACCGCGATCAGCATCACCAGCATGATGTTCTTGAACTGGTCAAACAGAATTTCCCAACTGCTGCGGCCTTCGGCTTCCTGCAATTCATTGGGGCCAAATTTGATCTGGCGCTCCCTTATCTGCTGCTCGGTCAGGCCAGCGGCGCGATCGCTCTGCAGCATCGTAAGGCTCTGGTCCGGCGACTGAGCATGCCAAGGGGCAGCGTAAGTTGGGGACAGCTTGGAGGAAGTCATAGGCAGTCAAGTCAAATGAAGGACGCGAAGAAGACGATTGTAAACAACTAAGACCCACAAACGGACAGGTTTTATCCGTCAAGCACTATTTTAGTGCTGTTTAGTGCTTAGATATCTAAGGTAGCACTAAAAATAGTAGTTTGACCCTAGGGTTATCACGGGTCATGGGTGGAATGGTTTCTATGGATCTTCAAGGCAATACATTGGTGGGCCGGGCGGTGGAATTGCAGCGGCTCTGTCAGATTCTGCGGGCGGATCAGGATGTGGTAATCGCCGGGGTGCCTGGGATTGGGCGCCGTCAGTTGCTGCGACTGGCGGCGCAGGAGGTGGGGGCAGTGGTGGTGGAGATTGATTGCCTGCGATCGACGAACTATCAGCGGTTTTTGCATCTGCTGGGGGAGGCGATTTTGCGGGCGTTTGCAACCGAGCAGGCGATCGACCGTATGGAGGCTTGGGCGGGCGATCATCACCCCTAGAACTCGATCGCACTGGGCCAAAACCCCATTGGCATTGGCGGGGGGGAGAGGAGTGGGAACTGTTGCGATCGCTGGTGAGTCTGCCCCAGGTGTTGGCGGAGGGGTTGGGCTCGTCGGGTGGTGGTGGTGTTTCAGAATTTTCTCCATATGGCTTCTTGGGACCGTCAGGGACGCTGGCGGGATTATTTGCAGGCGGAGATTCGGCGGCAGACGGATGTGAGCTATGTGCTGATTGAGACGGCGGTGGTGGATGGCGGTTTGCCCTGTCTGGCCCTGGGTCCCCTGGCGGATCGCGCTCTGCGGGCTTGGCTATGGGAGAGGCTCGGGGAGGTGGGTTGGGCGGTGACGGAGGAGGCGATGGCGTTGTTTTTGTCCTACGCCCAGGGGCATTTTGCGGATGCGATGGCCTTGGTGAGGCGATTGGGAGCGGGGGAGGGGCGATCGCTGGAGCCCATTCAAGTGCAGGCGGCGGCCCTGGGTCTGGTGGAGGATTTGGCTGTGACCTTTGAGTCGTTGATTCTGTTGCTGCCGAATACGCAGGTGCGGGTGCTGGAGAGTTTGGCCCTGGACCCGACGCCCCAGCCCCACGCCCGCGACTACATCCGCCGTCACCATCTCTCCCGTGGCGGCACCTTGCAGGGGGCCTTGGCGAGTTTGGAGCAGAAGGGACTGCTGTATGGGGCAGCGCAGGGCTATCGGATTGCGCTGCCGATGTTGGCGCTGTGGTTGAAGCAGCGTTTGGTTTAGCCCTCGACTTCGCGATCGATGACTGCTTCTCCACCGACTTTAACCGATAGCCAGGTGAGGACAGCGACGGTGGCGATGGCAAACAGGGTGGCTAGGCTAGCGTAGGTGAATAGGGCGGGGAGGGAGTCAGCTTCACCCAGTATTTTTTTGAAGGCAGCTTTGATCGCATCGTTCCAGGCGAGGGCAGCAACCAGGCCCAGGGAGGCGGTTGCAAGGGTGATCATGGTTTGCAGAAAGGAGCGCACTAGGGCGAGGGATTGACCACGGAGATTACGACGGCGGGGCATGGTAGAAGAGGATGGTAGGGTTTTCGCCTGAAGTTATAGCATGGCGATCGGGGATTGGGTTGGACTTTGACTAGAAGATGGAAGGCCTGCTGATTTAGGTTGAACTCTATTGACTGGCTTTGAGGGCCTCCTTAACCTGAGCTTGTTTAAGTTCTAGGGCTTGAGCAATTTGTTTAACAGTCAGCCCCAAAGCAGCGAGACGAGGGACAGCTTTTAACTTGCCTTTGAGTTCGCCTTTGAGTTCGCCTTTGAGTTCGCCTCGAAGTTCACCGATGCGCTCGCCTGCTTGCCTTTCTTCCTCGGCAACATCTTGATAATAGCGGGTCTTTCTGAGTTCTTCGAGTCCAAACATAGCTTCAATCTCCCTGCGGGGTATTGTTGGAAACTTGTAAACGATGATGTCCTGGATCAATCCTATTACATTTCGCTGAACAGTGGCATCCGGGATCGTATCTTCTGTCTTTTCAATGAGCTGCTTGGCTTTGTTTACGGCGGTCTTAGGTGGTTCGAGGATCAGGTGGAAGATTGCGAGACCTAGGGGATCGGGAGTTTCGCGTTGGAGTTCGTTAAGGTAGAAGACTTGAATTTGACCAATGTCGGCAAGACAATGATATTCCTTAGGGATACCGGGATCAAAGCTGCGCTTTTCAAAGATCAAGATCGCTTGCCAAAAACAATTCGGTTTTTCCTGGCCCAAAAGCAAAAAGCTTTCGGTCATAAAGCGCCAATAGATGTCCTCATCATCCCAGAACTGAACTTCTGTGAAGAGAATAGGATGCTGCGATCGCTTCCTCTTCGGCAGAAAAATCCCATCCAGCCGGAAGCTGAGGGCTTTGACTTCCACGGAGGAAAAGGTATAGTCCTCTGGGGTCCCTTCGCCAATCAGTTGAAAAAAGCTACTGGGAAAAACCTTGAAAAGTTGATAGAAAATACTGTCGGTCTTCACGGGCGGGTAATCTTGAAAGAAAGTTTAGTACTTTTATTCTATCAAGGCTTTTCTTGCTAGGCATCCACCTAGAGAAATAGACCCGAAGGCGAATGGATTAAAGGACTTTATGGTGGTTTGGTAGCAGGCAATCGATCATCTTAGTGTACTATTTTCAGTCAGATTAAGACTTTATGAAGAAAAAAGAGAGCCGATGGGCTAAGCCATTAAAATGAAAGTATCAATATTTTGATGCTGTCACTTTAGATTTAGATATTGTGTATGCATTTCATAAATTCCCATACTAACGCTACAATTCATTCCGAGGTATGGTGCTAGATGGAGCCATCAGCTATCAAAATTCTGATCGAGCAAGCGACACTTCTGCATAATTCAGAGCCCAGAAGTACAGGCTCTACATATACTGCTTTCTTGACAAGCTGGGTTGCTTGGGAGGCTCTCAGAACTAGATTTATTCGAGTTGTCATTCATCATAAAGGTTGGCTTCTCAAAGATGCTGACAAGGTATTAGCACAACAGCGAATTGGCAGTACAAGACATGCTGCTTCAGCCCTAGGAAATGTTGGCTTATTAGATCCAGATCAATGGTCCGGGAAGTCAGGAAAAGGATGGAAGGCACTCAGAGATATTGAGCCTCTCCGAAATCGTATCGTTCATGGGTTTAAGTCAATCGAGCCTGATCGGATTCATGCAGCGACATCAGTTGTGCTCTGTTTACTCTCAGATCATGAATGGCTCTCAAGTGTCCCTATAGTAGATGCCGCAAAGACGAAGGAGAGAATTCTGGTCGGCCCACTTCTGAATCCACGGCGCTCATCTAAGCTTACACAACAGCGCCAACTTGAAGAACTGGCTAAAGTTATGAAAGTAGATCTAAGTAGTGGAGTGCGTCCACTGCCCAGTCGGGTACATTTAGCTAAGCTTGCTACCGATGCAGGCTTTAAAAAGAACCACGGGGATTGTGACAGCAAAGCCCTGTAGGAAATAGATGCTTGCTTGGACTGCTGGCGAATGCATCTGTGGGGCTGACCGATGATTGCATGATCCGCCTAGATTAAAACCCAATGCCCGCAAAAACTGGGATTCCATTTGTTTCTTCTCAGTAATATCACTCCAATCGACTTGCCCAGCAGTTAAGCCCACTCATATACCAGCATCGTCAGTTCGGCCTGATTAATTCGCACCAGCCGACCCTGATCATCGAGGGAGTGGTAACCACAGGGCGCATGATCATACAATTGCTGGAAATCATCCAACTCGCAAGCTAGGAGAAGGTCGTTAGAGCCGTCATCACCCTCTAATTGCAGACTGTCTGTCATGGGCAACCTAACCCGCTGAAAAGGTCAATGGAATGGACGCTAAGCTTCAATAGCACCTTTGTGCAGTATCCCTGCCAAGTCTATCGGATAATCTGCAAAATCTTGACCTTAGACTCAAATCACCGCCGATGCCAATTCCCCATAACCCGCCTCAATCAAGGCCCGATCGCGAATCCGACAGGAATCACAGACCCCACAGGGCAGATCACCCCCCTGGTAGCAGGACCAGGTGCGCTCGATCGGCACACCCAGGGCCACGGCCCGCCGCACAATATCGACCTTTGTATCCATCACCAAAGGCGCCACCAACTTCGGCGCATGGCCCTCTAGGCCCGCCTTGGAAGACAACATCGCCAACCGCTGCACGGCTTCTAAATACTCAGGCCGACAGTCAGGGTAGCCGGAATAGTCCACGGCGTTAATGCCTAAATAAATTGCCTCGGCATTTTTGGCTTCGGCAAGTGATAGCGCGATCGACAAAAACACCGTATTGCGACCCGGCACGTAGGTATTGGGAATCTCGTTTTCTACCAGCCCTTCAGTCGGCATCACCATGGCGCGATCGGTCAGGGAAGAGCCGCCCCACTGGGACAGATTCACCTGCAAATTAAAATGTTCCGCGATGCCGAGGTGATTGACAATATCCTGGGCCGCCATCAGTTCGCGATCGTGCCGCTGGCCGTAAAACAACGACAGGGCAATCACCTCATACCCATCGACCTGGGCCTGGGCCGCACTCGTCGCCGAATCCAACCCCCCCGATAGCAAAACCACCGCCTTCGGCTTCATAGCACCTGCTCCACTGCTTGCTCAATCCACTGCTTTGCCCGAGGTTCTGGGCTAGCCACAACCTGAGGATGGCGACCCAGCAGCCCCAGCATCAACAATAGCGCTAACCGTCGCAGCACAGGCACATGGGCCAAACCCCACAGACCTAGCCGCCGCACCCAGACGATCGGCCGGATTTGGTTGGAAAACGTGCGATCGAGCAGGTCCGTAAAGCCCAGAATCACCAGGTTCTCCCAGCGCCGCCAGCGATCGTAGCGCTTCAGAACGGCCAGGGCGCTCCAATCCTCGCCCCGTTCCACCGCAGTGGCGATTACCTCCGCCAGGGCCGCCGCATCGCGGATCCCCAGGTTGATCCCCTGGCCGCCCACCGGGTGACAACAATGGGCCGCATCGCCAACGAGCGCGACGCCTGGCCCCACATACCGCCAGCTATGCAGCAGCTTCACCGGAAACACCGAAGGTTCTCCGACCAGCTCTAAATTCCCCATCTGGTCGCCATAGCGCACCTTCACTTCCTGTAAAAACGCCGCCTTAGACAGGCCCAAAATCCCGTCCGTATCCTCCCGCCTCGCGGTCCAAACAATTCGGCAAAGATTCTCCGGCAGCGGCAGGATCGCAAAAGGTCCCTCGGTTTGGAACCTTTCATAGGCCGTTTGTCCATGGGATCGCTCAGGACGGATCATTGCTACCACGCAGGATTGCCAATATTGCCAGCCCGTGGTTTTGATCCGGGCGATGTCGCGCACGGCGGATCTGGCCCCATCGGCCCCAATCACCAGGCCCACGGAAAGCGATTGCAAGGCACCCTCGGTTTCGATCGTCAGGTTTGCCCCCCCCGGATTCCAGTCAATGCCAACCACCTTAGCGGGGCAAAACCAATGGATGGAATCAGTCGATCGCCGCAAGAGGTCCTGGAGTTCCGCCAGTAGGACGCGATGTTCGGCCACGTAACCTAGGGTGCGATCGCCCGTGGCCCTATCCACCGCCAGATCGCTTTTCACATCCTGGGGCGAAAAATGCACGACCTTGCCATAGTCCCCATCGGAGAGTTGGACCTGGCTGTAGGTCTCGACATTGGGGCGGATGCGCTGCCAGAGGCCCAAGGATTGGAAGATTTGGCTGGAGAGAAGATTGATGGAATAGGCTTGGCCGCGATCACTGGCGAAGGATCGCGTTTCTGCCTCGATCAGCGCAATTTTTAGGCCTGTGTTTTTCAGGAGGCAGGCGGTCAGGGTCCCGACGATGCCACCCCCAATGACGGCGATGTCGTAGCGTAGCGTTGTAGAAGCAGACATAAAGGGGGTTTTAAGAGGCTATGGCTTGTTATAGCCTCTATTGTGCCGTGAATCTCCAGGTGATCGCAAGGGTGACTCCCGAATCACCAGGTTTAGGCTCCTAGGCCTTCGGCTTCAGGAAGGCAATGCTGTGGCGCCATACGATGGTCGGCTGCTCGTAGTGGTCCATTACACAGATACAATGGGGGTCCTGCCACTTTACCTTGCCCGTGACCAGATCGCCTGTCACTAATTTGAGTTCGATTTCTTTGCCGTCCTTGATGGCGGTTTGGACCTGCCGTACACTGGGCAATCCTGTATCAAGTTCCATCTTGCTAAACCCCTTGAGCCTTTAAAATACAGTCACTTGCCTCTATAGTGCCTGCTTTCTCCCAATTCGTCACACCCAATCTCTATCAATCTCACTCATCCCCATGACCCTAACCTTCACGAAGTACCAAGGCCTCGGCAACGACTTCATCCTCGTCGATAACCGCAGCAGCCAAGAACCCCTCATTACCCCCGAGCAGGCCGAAAAACTCTGCGATCGCCATTTCGGCATCGGCGCCGACGGCGTGATCTTTGCGCTTCCAGGCCAGAACGGCACCGACTACACCATGCGCATCTACAACTCGGACGGATCCGAGCCAGAAATGTGCGGCAATGGGATTCGCTGTATGGCGCGGTTTATTGCTGATCTAGAGGGCGACCAGGCGAAGGCTTCCTATACAATCCACACCTTGGCTGGACTGATTACGCCCACCCTGACAGAGGACGGTCAGGTCCGGGTGGATATGGGCCATCCCCGCCTGATGAGCAGCGAAATCCCCACAACCATCCCAACGGAAAAAGTAATCGACCAGCCGCTTGAAGTGGCGGGCCAGAGCTGGAATGTCACCTGCGTCAGCATGGGCAATCCCCATTGCATCACCTTTGTGGAGGATGTGGCGGCGATCGATCTCGAAAAAATCGGCCCCCTGTTTGAACATCACCCGGTGTTTCCAGCCCGGACCAATACGGAGTTTTTGCAGGTGGTGCGCCCAGACTATATCAAAATGCGCGTCTGGGAACGGGGAGCTGGAATTACCCTGGCCTGCGGTACGGGGGCCTGCGCTTCCCTGGTGGCGGCGGTGCTGAACGGTAAGGCCGATCGCCAGGCGACGATCGAACTCCCCGGTGGTCCCTTGCGGATTGAATGGGCCGAGGACGATCGCATCTTTATGACGGGGCCTGCGACGCGGGTGTTTGGGGGGAAGGTGGAGGTTTGAAGGCTGAAGGCTGAATAACGTAAAACCCCCGCCAGCGCCGCTGGCGGGGGTTTTTAATCAACCAAGATCACCTAGGCAATCGGGGCCATCTTGACGTCGTTGGTGGCGAGGAGATCTTGCAGTTCCTCAGCATCCACGGTTTCGCGCTCCATCAGCATGGCAGCTAGCTTGTCGAGGACCTGGCGGTTTTCCACGAGCACCTGCTTGGCGCGGCGGTAGGCCTGGTCCACTAGGTTGCGGACTTCGTCGTCGATCGCTGCTGCCGTTGCATTGGAGAAGTCTCGCTCGGCCATGATGTCGCGGCCCAGGAACATTCCACCCTGGGATCTGCCCAAGGCCACGGGTCCCAGACGCTCGCTCATGCCGTAACGGGTCACCATTTGTTTCGCGACGCGGGCCACCTGCTGGAGGTCACTGGGAGGCCCCTGTGGTGACTTCGTCGTCACCATAGATGATTTCCTCGGCCAGACGACCACCCAGGGCAACTGCCATTTGGTTTTGCAGGTAGGAACGGGAGTAGAGACCGGAATCCATCCGATCTTCACTCGGCGTGAACCAGGTCAGACCCCCCGCACGGCCACGAGGGATGATGCTGATTTTCTGAACGGGATCGTAATCGGGCATCAGGGCACCGACGATCGCGTGACCCGCCTCGTGGTAAGCCACCAATTCCTTACGCTTTTCACCCATGACCCGGTCCTTCTTCTCAGGACCTGCGAGGACACGATCGATCGCATCGTTCACTTCGTCCATGGAGATTTCGGTCAGGTTGCGGCGGGCAGCGAGGATGGCTGCTTCGTTGAGCAGGTTGGACAGATCGGCACCGGTGAACCCTGGGGTACGACGGGCGATCCGCTCTAGATCCACATCCTTGCTCATGGTCTTGCCGCGAGCATGGACCTTCAGCACTTCAAAGCGACCGTTGAAGTCGGGGCGATCGACCACCACCTGGCGATCGAAGCGACCGGGACGCAGCAATGCTTGGTCAAGGACATCGGGACGGTTGGTCGCCGCGATGATGATGATGCCTGTGTTGCCCTCGAAGCCGTCCATTTCGGTCAGCAACTGGTTGAGGGTCTGCTCGCGCTCGTCGTTACCGCCGCCGAGACCTGCGCCCCGCTGACGACCCACGGCGTCGATTTCATCGATGAACACAATACAAGGCGCGTTGGTCTTGGCCTGCTCGAACAGGTCGCGAACGCGGGAAGCACCCACACCCACAAACATTTCCACAAACTCAGAACCCGAAATACTAAAGAAAGGCACACCAGCTTCGCCCGCAACAGCTTTTGCCAGCAGGGTCTTACCCGTACCAGGAGGTCCAACAAGCAGCACGCCCTTGGGAATCTTGGCGCCAATGGCGGTGAAGCGATCGGCATTCTTCAAGAAGTCCACGACCTCCGCCAGTTCCAACTTGGCTTGGTCAATCCCTGCCACATCCCCGAAGGTGACCTGGGTCTGGGGTTCCATCTGGACGCGGGCCTTGGATTTGCCGAAGTTCATGGCCTGACTACCGGGACCATTCTGGGCACGGCGCAGCAGGAAGAACAGACCGACCAGCAGCAACACGGGGAAGATCAAGCTTCCGGCCAGGCGGACGAGTACGCTTTCATCCTGGGGCGGACGGACGGTGATGTCCACATTGTTCTTAGTCAGGGTATTGACCAAATCCGGATCGGGCAGCAGGTTAACTAGGAATTTCTCCCCGTCTTGCTTCTGCGCAATGGCCTGGGAACGGTCAGAACTCAGAACGACCTTGTCGATCTTCTTGTTCTGGACTTCGGTGACGAATTCGCTATACTTCAGCGAACCTCGGGTCTCCGTGGGGCGATCGATAAAGGTTGTACCGAGGGCGATCAATACGATGATTAGAAGTCCGTATAGCCCTGCATTTCTCCACCGCTTATTCACCTATGGTTGTCCTCCTGCTTCCTGTAAGACCTGGCTGCCCAGAATTTTTATTTGTTAACTTATCTTAACGTATTCCTCAGCCAAGGGGGAATAGGTTAAGCAAGGAATTGTGGCGGCGGCTGGGGCGGGCGTGAACCCGATCCCGAGGCCGCAACTACTCTATGGTACGCAATGATTTGGGGGGTTGAGTGCTGTACCTGTGGAGGGAAAGCCGAATGTTTTCTCATTTTCCGGATCCGGTGGCTAGGTCAGGGGCAGATCGATCTCGAAGGTGGTGTCGAGATTGGGCTTGGCGTAGCAGCGCAGGTGGCCCTTGTGTTTTTCGGTGATGATTTGGTAGCTGATGGAGAGGCCGAGGCCCGTCCCTTGACCGACGGGTTTGGTGGTGAAGAAGGGGTCGAAGATTTTGCGGATGATCGCCGCTGGAATCCCTGGGCCGTTGTCCTCGATGGTGACGCGGATGTGGGGACGATCGTTGACCTGAGTCAGCCCCGTGGTGAGGGTGATCTGGGGCCGGGGGGTGCTGGAATGTTTGAGGGCATCGATCGCATTGGCGATGATGTTCATGAAGACTTGATTGACTTGGCTGGCGTAGCAGTTGACGGCGGGAATATTGTCGTAGTTTTTGATTAGCTCAATGCCGACTTGGTCACCGACGGCGTTGAGCTGGTGCTGGAGAATCATCAGGGTGCTCTCTAGACCCTCGTGAAGATCGACGGGCTTTTGGGCCGCTTCGTCGAGGCGGGAGAAGTTGCGCAGGGAGAGGACGATTTCGCGGATGCGTTCGGTGCCGACTTCCATGGATTGGAGGACCTTGGGCAGATCGCTCAGGATGAAGTCCAGGTCGATCGTGCTGGTGTAGTCAGCGAGTACGGGGTTGATTTCTGCGGCCTGCTGTTGGCAAAGTTCGGCGAGTCCCAATAGATCACGGCAGTAGTTTTCGATATGGCCAAGATTGCTGTAAATGAAGCCGATCGGATTGTTGATCTCATGGGCGACCCCGGCAACCATTTGGCCCAGGCTGGACATTTTTTCGGCCTGGATTAGCTGGGCTTGGGTTTCGCTGAGCTGCTGGAGATGGGTTTTGAGATCCTGGGCTTGGGTTTGGGTCTGTTGGTAAAGTTCGGCCTGCGCGATGGCGACACCGAGCTGATCGGCGACCTGGACCAGCAGCCAGGCTTCGATGTCCTGCCAGTCACGGCTGCTGCGGTTTTGGTAGGTGCCGAGGAGGCCCCACATGCGATCGCCCTGGTAGATCGGCACGACCATGGAGGCTTGGCATTGGTATTTTTCGAGGAGCGCTTGATAGCAGTCAGACAGTCCAGCATTGTATATGTCATTGATGCGCTTGACGCCGCGATCGCGGAAGATAGCCCGCCATTGGCTTTCGTCGCTGTGGTCGATCGGGGTGCTGCGGTCCATGTATAGGGCCTGGGAAACCGGGAGGCCATACAGGGGTCGCCCGCTTTGACGTAATCCGCCACAGCACCCTCTTCCTCCTGGGCACGCTGCATCGGGGTCCATTCATCGCCCACGGATTCGGCCACAAACCAGCCGCTCCAGTTTTCCTTGAACTGGTAGATCACGGCGCGATCGCTCTTGATCAGGTAGCGGACTTCATGGGTGGCGGTGGTGAAGATTTCTTCGAGATCGAGGGTGGCACGGACGGCATTGACGACGCGGTTGAGGGACTGTTGTTGGTTGAGGAGGTGCTGGAGCTGCTGGGTTGTGGTTTTGAGCTGCTGGTTGAGGGCTTGGGTTTCGGCGACCTGGCGGTGCTGGCTGATGGTGGTGGCCAGGTGGGCGCTGAGGGTTTGCAACTGGTGGAGGTGGGTGATGTCCCAGGGCTCGGGGCTGTGGCGCAGTAGGGTGAGGCTGCCGATGATCTGGGCTTCGCACCAGAGGGGGACGATCGCTAGGCTGTTGACTGGGGTGGAGAGAAAGCGTTGGGTGATGGAACGGAGGCGAAAGTCGGTGCGGAAGTCGTTGAACGCGACGCGGATTTTCGGCTGGCCCGTGGTGCCGCCCGTCTCGAACACGTACACCGGCTTCCCGGCGAGGCCACGCGGAATCCAGCGCTGGATCGG
>JAAUSA010000017.1 GCA_012031975.1 Alkalinema sp. RU_4_3
CTCTGGGGCGAATCCGGCCAGCTCCGCCAACTGCCCAAACTCCTGCAGTACGCCAAGCATACCGATCCGCAAATCCGCGCCTACATCGCCGTCGCCCTCGGCCAAATCGCCGCCGCCCAGACCCCAAAATCCGAGGCCAAGCCCCTAGTGGCACCGCTGCAACTGTTGGCTGCTGATGCCGATCCAAAGGTCCAGCGCCTAGCCAAAAAGGCCCTAGCTGCCTGCTAGAAGCAAGTTTTGCCATCTGACTTTTTACCGCCCTGGGTTTCTCCATCGCGCATGGCACCCAACAGACTAGAGACCATTACACAGCGTTTCCGACCTGTATTCTTCATGGACAGGGTCATGCGGCCCAATTGGCCATTGACTTCCCCATAGTGGTTGAACTGGATAATGTAGTTATTGTTCTTCGATCGCAGCGTCGTCTCCCCATCGATACCCACCTTGTAGCCAAGGGTTTCCCACTGCATGGGTTCTGTGCCAACGGGATGGATGCTCCACTGGAGACGATCGCCCTGCTTACGGAAGCTGACCTGGGTCGGCAGATTGTTTTTCATCGCTCGATCGCGGCCCTGGCGCAGGATATGGTGCACTTTACTTTGGGCTTGGCTCAGTTCCTGGTCTTGGCGAAAAGCGAGAAAACTGGGGGCGGCGATCGCCGTCAATATCCCGAAACAAGCAATCGCCGCTAATAATTCGGCCAGCGTAAACCCACGGAGTAGGCGCGATCGCTGCTCTGGCAAAAAATCGTGTAACATTCAGGGCAACTCCTAGAAAGGGTAAGTTTCAAGGCAGTTGCAGCCGCTGACGATTTTAGGGTGCCCTGATTTTTATCTGGGAAGATCAAATTCAATTGGGCAATTTGCAGTTCTTGCTTTCGGCGTCGCGCATACTGCCGAGCAAAGAAGTCACAATCACGCAGCGTCTGGCACTCTTTTGGGGATCGATATTTTTGCCAATGGAAATCTGGGCCACAAAGAGTTCGCTGTTCTCGGCGCGGGCGCTGCGATCAGTCACAGCAACGCTGCCATAGGTGTCAAATACAAGACGGGGTTCGGTGGCAGTGGTGGTGGCTCCGGCAGCGTTGGTGCGTGTAACAGAGATCGTGCTAGTCCGTAGAGAGATACCACGGGAAGGGATATTGCCACCGCCGATGGGTGTCCAATTGGTAACCTCATTCAACGCCACAGCCGTCGGGACGATCGCATAGCGGACTTGGCCACTGTTCCCTAACAAGGGTTCGCGCCCATTATCAAAGACGACGCTGTAGCCTACTTTTTTGAGCTTTGCCTCTGACTGGGCCTTGCGCATCGCCTCGGCGAGCTGACCACGGGCATTGCCGAGCCACTGGTTGTTGCGCCAGCTGAGCCAGCTTGGGGCGGCGATCGCGGATAGGATACCCACGATGACGATCACCACTAAGCTCGATTAAAGTGTAGCCGGAGGTTTGGCTGTTTTTTCGGTTAGGCAAGAGCAGGGCGCGGAAGAAAAGGCTCATGGCAGATTTGGTTAGGATAGGGGATGGAGTTACTCAAAAGACTAAAAATTAACTGCCCTTGTTGAGTACTCCTCGGGTTAGGACACGGGTTTCCATGGTGATCGGTAAACTACTACCCACCTTGGGCACCCCAGGACGACCGGCGGCATTGGCTTGCAGGCGAATGATCACTTCTTGGTTGAGGCCAGATCCGGCTCCCCCTCGGATACAGGCGTAGATGCCGCGTCTGGCAGCGGGCGCCGTGGCAAGTGTGGTGGTTGGGGAGAGTTCAAATTTTGGCGAGGCAGTGGCACCGGTATTGTCTACTGGGCAATTCGCAGTATCGGTGCCCGTCACCCTAATGTCATCCATGAAGTCGATCAGGACAGCGTTATCACTTCCCGTTGGGAGAGCTGCCTGGGCAGAGGTAATGGCTCCTGTAGTAGAAGTGCGTAGGGGCCACTGGGGGAACCCGATCTCTTTATCGAGGGGACTGGCCCACCCTTGGGTTGTGGGCGTTGTCAAGGCTACAGCGGTGGTGTACTCGTATTGTGGCAGTTGGTAGCGCTTGAGACGTGCTCGACCTCGCCAGATGTTACCGGGGTTTGACCAGTCTAGGGAGTAGACCACCAGACTATAGGTCGTCCGGGAAGCACAGGGCATCTGGGCAAAGGCAGGTTGGGTTGTTGGTGTCGTTGGCGCAACCCAAGTTTTGCATTCAGCTCACAAAACCTTTTAAAGGGATCGGGCAAGGGATCAACTCTCCAGAAGGCCAACACAGGCAGTTGGGTAGCGGCTTTGAGATTTGCGGGCAGGAAATTTAATAGGGCAGAGCAGTAGGTGGCCGGGGTGGTCCCAACGGCTGGCTCAAGTTCTACGCGACTGTTATTGGCGGTCGTGTCAGAGAGACATCTCCCGTCATAGACATAGATCGCTTCTCGCAGATCGCGACTCATGTAATCGATCGCAGCTTGGGCATCTCGTTGCGTGTCACTGCGAGCGCCTTCGCGCTGGTTGGTACCCATTAGATTAGTGACACCAGCCAGCATTAGGAAGGTGATGATGCTGCCAATCAGCATGGCCACCAGCAGTTCAAGCAACGTAAAGCCCTTGAACTCGCCGCCCTTCAAGCACAGACTCAGCAAAAATAGTATTTGCCGCTTTGCGGCTTGAACCCCTTTCATTTCTGTCAATCTCCGTAAATTAAAGGCGTACCGTCCGCCAAGGTCATGTTGTTGTGTAAAGGGATAAGGGGGCTGCCTAGCAATCCTTATTCTGTTCGCATAGTTTTTTGTAGACCCCTAGGGCGTTCCCGGCGCGGCTGCGGACCACCGTGCCGTACAGAACAGCCACGGGTCTTGTGCCCTGCTGACCAATGCCCGAGGAGCCCCTGAGCCTAGCAGCCTTGGTATCCAAAACGCTGCCGCGCTTGAGGGAATTAAAGGCAGGTTCGGCATAGACTCGAACGCCCATGCTAAAGGCTGATGGAGGGGAACCGGGAGCACTGCCATCGGGAATAGTGCCCACACTGCGAAACACTTGAACCATGAATTCAGGCTTACAGCCATTATTGGGATCGGTGTCCATCGCAATATACTGCGCAACACCAGTGGGTTGTTGGGCATCGTTAGTGCTTTTGCAGTTTGCGGTGGTCGATCGAATAATTCCACTAGCCGTAGCCGGGGGTGCGGTCGCTGTGGCTCTCAGGTCAGTGCTGCCATCCGTGGGTGGCAAATCGGCGGCAGTGTAATTACCCCGCTCGACCAAGGTACGCACGCGCTCGATCTCGCCTTGGGCCAGTTGGACGGCCTGTTCTGCCCGACGGTTTTGGACGCGGGTGGCAGTGGCCCAGAAGATCGGTGGCAAGACGCTGACGACAGTGATGCTGACAATAATCACGGCAACTAGCGACTCAACCAGCGTGAATCCGCTGGTCTGGCCTGCGTTCTGTACGGGCTTAGGTGGACGATGACGGAAAAGCGAGTGACGCATGGGTTGCTCCAACGTTCAACAAAGGGTAAGGGTCTAGGTCTCTACGGGCAATTGAACTGTTTGGTTGGGGCAACCGTTTTACCTGCGATGCACAGCTGACGGATGTAGGGGTCCGTACGAGGTGGCTCCGAGTAGAATTCACTCCGAGTCGAACTCGGCGTCACAAATCGAGCAGCAGCAGGACCCGCAGGTGCAAACTGCAGCGCAACGTCATAACCCCAAAGTCGGTTGGGTGCACCGTAGTAGGGAATCAACTCGTTCGTGCTCGCGCCCACAGGCACAGCCCCGCCACTATCGGTAACGGCAATGGGCTCAAGACCCTCCTTCTCATAGGTCCCAGTGGCATAGTTACTGAAATTCAACTGGATGAAAGAGCCACTGAAGAAGAAGTTACCCCAGTCTTCCAGGAACCTTGGGAAGTTATGGAGCCCGCCGTAGGTTTGGTCCTTACGCGAAGGCTGAATACCGCCAACTACGATCGAGTTGATCCGAGTGTCCGCTGCTGTCATCAGAGCGAAGCCCCCGTTTGCATTGAGACGGGACACATATTTTAAGTCGCGATCGAGTTCATAGCGCACTGGGCGGAAATCGCCTTGCTTCTTGTTATCAGGCAATGTACCTGCCAGGGGCGCATTGACACTTTCCTTTTCAGGGCGATTGATGATGAACGCATCACCAGTTCGAGAGATCCGAACTGGGGTCGTGAAGTCCTGCCAGCTCTGCTTCAGCTTCGGCGATACAGGCATCACACTGTTTTCACGCATCCAGTCCCAGGTATTGCCAGGTGTAGTCGCTGGATTAAGGGGGCCTGCTTGGTTCTGGAAGGACGTTCTGCCGTTGCCAGTACAGCCTCTACCACCGTAGAGTGCGCCTCCTATTGTGGAACCATTGCTTTGATAGCGAGTGCGGTTGACATTTGTGGTGGGGGTCTGGGTGGGATTAAAGTCAGGGAAGCCTGCGATGAAAGGTGTCGCCGTAATGGTCGCATCGGGCGGCGTATTCGGCATAAAGGCATCTGCCGCACTACCATCACAGAAGTTGTTGGACAAGACATCAATGGCATCTGCCAGGACCTCCGCCGGACGCCAGCGATCCTTATCTGGCTTGGCGAAGTCTGGATCTAGGGTGACGCGGTTATTGTAAAAGTCATTATTCGTGAAGTTAATCGTTTCGGGCAGCTTCTCTTTGAACTCCTGCAAGATTGCCCCAGATGCATTTTGGTGAATATTAAAGTCACCTTCCATGTAGACAGGTTGGTCCGTGAAGAACGACAGACCTCGAATATTGTCAGCGGTTTGTAGGCTACCGATCTTGTCAGTCGGTCGATCGAGTCTAGAACCATTCCGCAGACGGAAGCCATGGACACGGCGATCGGGGTCCGGCAGGAAGTCGATCGGCTTCAAGGAGATGTTATAGGAATCCTTGATTACCTGGGAATCAAAGGGGTTGGCCAGATCCGTCTGGTTCATCGAGGTGCCTTTTTCTAGCTCCTTAATGTTTGCAGGAATTGTCCTTGCCTTGCGAGCGATACCGTCCTCACGCACGGCATCCTCACGGAAGGCATAGACAATACCACTCATGGGCAGCCAGACTTCATTCTGACCTGGCTTATCGGTCGTATTCTGGTAGGATGTCAAGCCATTCAAGGTTTTTGGCTTAGTCTTGCGCAGCATGCCCAGGTCAATATCCGTTACCCGCACCATCATGTCCTGACGACCATCGTAGATGGCGCGATCGAGGAAGGGAATTGCCCTCCTCACGCCATTATTCCGTGGCATGTTGGGCGATAGGGCACCATTGGGGACCAAGATGGTATTAATGGAGATATCATCCTTATCCGTTGCCCCAGTCTCAGGAGTGATAATCGGCAATTGCCATTGATCGGTCGATCGCGGCTGAATAGCCACACTCCCTACGGGTAGGTCCGGCACAGGATAGGCAGAACCTAGGTAGGGGCGACGGGCTAGGTTGGTTGCCGCATCGGCGCCATCGACATCCTTAATGGAGACAACATTACGGAACTTGTTGTCGGTGTATGTATAGATTTTGTTACCCAGGTCGATCCGCGTCGGTGGTGTGGGATCAACCGGCTTGAAGACAACGCCTGTATTGATCTTGCCAATGTAGGTATCCACCACATAGGACTCCTTATCCTTAGGATGTAACCCAGCCTTCACTGCGATCCGCTCGGCATCGGTGACAGCTGTTGCTAGAGCCCCTGGCTGACGATGATCATAGGCATCGGGCTCATCGGCAATTTCCGCATCTCGGGCAGTGCTACCGGCTTTAAGGGAACCCTGCAGCGTATGCTCCACCTCGGGGAAGAGGTAGTACAGCGCTGGGAACATCGGCTTCACCATTGCCTTGCGCTTAGGATCGAAGGCGCTGATGTTTGTATCTATGCCCAAACTCGCAACCCCTGCATTTGCCTTGGCATCACCTGTATTGTCCCGGTAGTTGGTGGCATCGATCGTGCCGCATAGACGAGATAGAGCCACTCGATAGCGGACCAGGTTCTTAGAGGCATTTTGGCTGACGACGGCCCCCGGTGTGGTACTGATTGCAGGATCTACAGTCCCTGCTCCCGTTGGCATATCCAGAAGCTTGACAGAGGATGCATCGGCACTAGTGAATGGGAATGGAGTGAAGGGCACACGCTGCTGGAGCTTGCCGCTGAAGTCAGGACTGTTGAACACAAAGAGGTCAGGATCGCAGGCCGTGGGGAAGACCAGCAGGTCGGCGATCGTCCCACCACCATACTTCAGCCCTGCAACCGTTTTGTTGGACATCTTATCCACGGCATACTCACCAAAGGCTGGCGAACTGCGGAAGCCAAAGGTCCGATCGCGGCGAATCTGATGCTTCAGCATGATCAGCTCAGCCAAGCGCACACGGGCATTGGTCAGGGGATCGTCTGCGTTCTCGATCGCGTACTTCTGCTTGAGCGCAGCAATATATGCCTCGGGAGGTACTTCGTAGTAGTCCGCTGGGTCATAATCGCTAGCAAAAGGTGAATCACCACCGATATCTACTTGAGTCGGATCATACTTGTAGGTTTTCAGCTTTGTCTTGGGCAACACTTCGCCGTTACCAACATAGCCATCCATTAGATCAACGAGATCCTCCGCCAGCTTTTGCATGATGAAGCTGCTGCTGGAGTCCCCGAACTGCCCGTCATTGGCGGCATCGGTGACATTGAAGGCCTGGACGCGATCGACGTTGTAGGCCAGCATTCCCAAGGTGCAGGCAGCCGTTTGAATGTAGGTCTTGTCTGCCACACTCAGATCTTTATAGGCGCCTGCATCTAGATTTTTCAGTGCTCGACGCAGGTTGGAATAGTTCCCCCACATGGTCAGCGCTGGGTAGGGGTGGATAACATTGTCGGCGTCTTCCTGCTTCGGAGGGAAAGCCCCGTCTGGATCACCAGCAAAGTTAGCCAGGTTATCTAGGGCAATCCGGAGTGGCGAGGTTTTGTTGGTAATATTTCCGACAAACGTCGCATAGTCCCCAGAAGGCGGCTGGAATTCCCAACCGTTTGTCCCTTGTCCTGTGAAGAAATTCGCCTGGAGATTGCCGCCAGCAAAGAAGGTCGGAATGAAGTTGATGCTGTTTCGCAGGGTATGGACATTCCCTGGGTGGCTGGTCATGGAGAGACAGGCCACGGGATAGTCCACATCGTTATCCGCGTAGGGTGCTTCAATCCCCGCGTGATAAATTGCAGCGGACTGAACGGCAGGCAGGTTATCCCGCAGAGTACGGCGGGCCTGCATGCGGTGATCGAGCAGCTTACCTGCCGCGACGGGATAGGGCTTCACCGTAGGTGGATAGAGTGGATCGCCAGCTTTCTCTTCCGCTTTGATCGCCGCCGCGATCACTTTAGGCGGGGCGGTTAGCGTCGTCTGGGTCAGCTCCGCTGGATCAACCATGAAGGTTGTGCCTGTAGAGTCCACAAGCGTTGGTTTACCTGCATTATTGGGTGGTGTGATGTAATTATTGCCATCCACGTCCCGAGGCGTTTCCCAGCCGCCGATGTCACCGAGTTCTAGGCGCTCCCCCACGAGAATTCGCATCCCATCGATCCGGGCACGGCGCTCCCAGTAGCCATCAAGGCCCACGGCGGCGCTAGATTCACCGGGCTTACCCAGATTCATCAGGCGCGCATTGGCCACCTTGTCCATGGCATCCCCTGATTTCTTGTCCGTGGGAATCCGACCGTCAGATTCACTGTCGTACTTGGGTTTCGGTCCCCAGCGATCGTCAGCTCGGTAGAGGTCATCCACGTAGGGGAGCTTTTCTCGATTGCTCCTAATCCGCTGCCCCGCATTGGTCGTGGAAAAGATGGGCCAATCATCGCTGCTCCGATTACTGGCACTAGCACCACGAGATTGATACTGCTCATTCAGCAGGATAGCCACAGGATCGCTCAAGACATCGGCATAGCCTACATTTTCCTTGGTGGAGTCCCCAGAAGCACCCGTCCGAGTCACGGTCGTCGCACCACCGTACTTGGTTTCGTCATTCCTATCGTGGTAATGGAAAGTGGCGCTACCCGTCTCTTCATTTCTGGCAATCTTGGCCATGATCAACTGCCCCACGAAAGTAGCACCATCGGCCTTGGCAGGATTTGTTAGGTCGCTCTGATCCTTCGCATCATCGGGCTTAAGGCGAGTAATCGAGATTTCCGAAGAATCTCGCTGGAACAGACAGGATTTGGGGGAACTCACCAAGAAAGCTTCAAAACTACCACCACCGGGAATCAAGTTCCCCTCGGTGTGAATTGCCCCATTCCAATTAAACTTGGGACCTGGGAAGACTTCTAGGTCGTAACGGAACCAGGCGCCCCATTTGTTGCCCTTGTCCAACTGGCGATCCTGCTGGAATTCGATCGTCACCGCCGCAGCCTTGGGATTATCAGGAATGACGATCGCATCCACCTGAAAGTTCTTACGAATCTTAGAGCTGCTGCTCTTATCGGGGAACCAGCCATCCTGGATCGATCCAGCCCCACCCGAGGCATCGATACTACAGCCGGAGAGTTTAGCATCGTTACTAATGGGTGCGTTGCGGACCAGTAGGTCCTTGGCCTTGGCCTCATCGGTCAGACTGAGCAGTCGCTCACTACCCACGGTGGTGGTGGTGGTGCCACCCGTTGTTACGGTGTCATCGCTGGGCGTTTGGAACAGGATGGAGTAGACAACCGTTGCGTCATCATTTCCGTCTCCATCCGTATCCGTGCGGTAGGACCAAGCGTTATCCGGGTCCGCCGCTTGAATTGAACCCGTACCCGTCCCAATATTACGTCCGCCAATATTGAGGCGGGTCTCCCCAGGCAGGGTGTAGACATCATCGTTGGGATAGCCAGACTCGGGGGCAGGCAGCTTCACAAGACCGCCCTTGCCGTTGTTAAGCATCCCCGGCAGGATGTAGCTACCTTCCTTCGGCACACCACCGGGATAGCGCGTATCCCTCGATGGATCGAACAAAAACTCAATCTTGGCACGGGCGCGATCGATCGCCGGGGTCGCCGCGTTGTAGATCACCTTCTGCTGCGTATTGGCGATCACTTGGGTATTGCGATCGACCGCCCGCAGGGTAATCGCCCCCACCGTCAAGGTGACCACTAGTAGTAGTAGAACCGTGGTCGGCAAAATAAAACCTGCCACCGGATTCTGGCCGCGTCGGGTGGAGACGAAGGTCGATCGCAGTAGCCAGTCGATTAGCTTGCGGTTAAGGTTTCTATAGAGCCGCTGAGCTTCCCGAGAAAACTGTTGGAATGCCTGAGCAAGTTGACGATTCGACATGGTTGTGTTCCCGAAAAAACGATTCTCTACAAAATCACGCAAAAAATAAACGCTGCGGCTCTAGCACCCGATGCTCTAGGGTAATCTGGATGAGGGCGACTCATCCCTAAGATGGAGGTACCAGCCGTCAATCTCATCCCCTAGATAGAGATGGCCAAAACCTTCCGGTTCCTTGATCCCTACTCTTGTATACCCAATCGGGGTGGTTTCCCTTCGATATTACTCACTCCCACGGAAAACTCAGCACTATTTTGACTGAATCCTTGCATTGATACGACTCAATGCCTGCCGTTGGATCGATCCCATCCCCGTAGGTCCAGATCTACCAAATATGAATAGACTCTTCCCTTTGCATAGGTAATACTAACCTACCCAATATTTTGGCAAGTGATAAAGGGTATTGTGTTTGAATTTTTGATGAACTTCCTACAATTAGGGGAGTTTTAGGCCGTTCGGCGGATGGGAACCTAGGCAAACTTCCTAGAAATTACTTAGTAGGCCCCATTGTTTTTGGGAAATAAAATCACACCGATCGTACGGACAATGATCACCATATCTAGGGCCAAGTTGCGGCTACCCGCATAGAAGTTATCCATGCGAACCCTTTGGGGATAGGGAATGTCATTACGGCCCGACACCTGCCAGAGACCTGTGATCCCTGGACGAATCGTCAGTACCTTTTCGATCGCCCCCCCATAGCGCGGAAGTTCCTCCGGCACCAGGGGTCGAGGACCGACGACGCTCATGTCACCCATCAAAACGTTCCAAAACTGGGGGAACTCATCGAGGCTGGTCACCCGCAAAAACTGGCCGATCGCTGTGATACGAGGGTCTTGCTTAAGTTTAAAGTTCGCTTCAAATTCCGCCTCCAGCTCCGGGGATGCGGCCAGTAGAGCAGCAATCTGGCGATCGGCATCCACGACCATGGTGCGAAATTTGATGCAGCCAAAATGGCGGAAGTCCTTACCCACCCGCTCCTGCACATAGAAAATTGGCCCATCGGAGGTCAGGGCGATTAGTGCCGCGATCGCCGAATAAAACGGCGCGAACAAAATCAGCACCGAGAGGGAAAAGGCGACATCTCCGCAGCGTTTGATCCAACTGTGGATCCGACGTCTCGTTAAGGGCGATCGCCCTGGGCGTTTAGGGCTAGCGGCGATGGGAGGATTAACAGACATAGAACGACTTCTCAAACGTCACACCACAAATTGTTTCTGGGGAACTAGACGCAGTCCGGAGAGTTTTGCTCCCCGAGATCGCAATCTTCCTTAACTTTATGCTTCAAGATAGTAAGCGATTTTTCTAAATAATCATGGCTGGATCTGTAAATCTCCGATCTGGCCCTGGGTTTGCCAGGTGGCGTAGGCCCGTTCGATGGCGGTTTGATAGCGCGTTTGGAAGACGGTGCGATCAAAGCTGAGGGCATGGTCCCGGATGACCTGGGGTTGGAGTTCGGGGTAGTGTTTTTCAAAGGTTTCGATCGCGCTGACCAGCGCCTGGACCGATTGCTGGGGGAACAGCAGACCCGTGGCCTCCGCACCCCACTGCCGCAGATCCCTGACTGTCTCTAGGGTGCCCCCGGAAGCGTAGGCGATCACCGGGGTACCGCAGGCCTGGGCCTCGACGGGGGCGATGCCGAAGTCCTCGTAGGCGGCATAGACGAAGGCACGGGCCTGGCCCATATATTGAGCGACGATCCCATCACTCTGCCAGCCGAGTACTTTGATATTGGGTCCAGCGAGCTGTTTGACGAGGGCAAGCTCCGGGCCACTGCCGATCACCACAAGGGGCAACTTGAGCTGATTGAAGGCTTGGACGATCAGCGGGATCTTTTTGTAGCCGACTAAACGGGCCACGGTCAGGTAGAAGTCGGCCTTGTCCGCTTGGAAGGGGAAGCGATCGGTCTCCACGGGCGGATAGATCACCTCGGCCCGGCGACGATAGGCCCGCCAGATCCGACGAGCCGTGGTTTGGGAATTGGCGATGAAGTGGTCCACTCGGTGGGCGCTGAGGCTGTCCCAGTAGCGCAGACGGTGGAGCAGATAGCGGGTCAACAGGCCCGGCAGGCCTCGGCCCGATCGCCCGCCTAAGTACTCAAACGTCATATCCCAGGCGTAGCGCATCGGCGCATGGCAATAGCACAGGTGAAGCTGGTCCGCCGTGGTCATAACGCCCTTGGCCACACAGTGGGAGGAGGAGAGGATCACATCGTAGGCGCGCAGATCGATTTGCTCGATCGCCAGGGGCAAAAAAGGCAGATATTTCTGCACGCCGGACTCGGCCCCAGGGAAATGCTGCATGAAGCTATGGCCGATCTTACGACCGTAGAGATAGCTTTTGGGATTGCGGGACTCAAAATCGATCAGGGCGTAGAGGTCGGCTTCGATGAACTGGAGTATGTCCTGGACGACCAGTTCCGACCCACCCGTGGCCTTGGGGGTGAGCCATTCATGGACGAGGGCGTAGCGGAGATTGGGCAGCATGGGGATAGGTGGATTTTACGGCTGGACGCGTTGGGGGGAGGCCCAGATCACGGTTTCCTGTTTGTAGATCACCATGCCGGGTTTGGCTCCCTTGGGTTTGTACAGGTGTTTGGGACGGGTGTAAACCACGGGGGCCTGATCACTTTCGCGGGCCTTGCTGTAGAAGGCGGCTAGATCGGCGGTGAATTGTAGATCCGTCTGGTCGGCGGCGGCCCCTGGGGGGAGTTTTAATAGGACGTGGCTGCCGGGGATTTCCTGGGTGTGGAACCACAGATCGTAGTCGGTGGCACTGCGGAATGTGAGCTGATCGTTTTGGCGATTGTTGCGGCCGATCAGGATTTCGTAGCCGCTGGGGCTGTGGTATTGGCGGGGCGGGGTGGTCTCGGCCTTGCGGTCCTTGGTGCGCAGGTCGTTGCGGGGCAGGTGGCCAGCGAGGACGAGTTCGTCACGGATTTCTTCGAGGGCGAGCAGGTCAGCTTTGGTTTGGTAGGCACCGAGCTGTTGGGTGGCGATTTGGACCTGCTCCAGGTAGGTGACTTCGGCCTGGACCTCGGCTAAGAGGGGCTCAATAGCCTGGCGCGATCGCTTCAATTTCTGATGGCGTTTGTACAGACCCTGGGCATTTTGGATGATGGTTTTGTCAGGGGCGAGGGCAATGGTGGTGGGCTCGCCTGTGGTGAAGTCTTCTAGGGTGATGGCGGTCATGCCGGGCTTGTATTGGTGCAGGTGGGCCATCAGCAGGTCCGCCTGGTTCCGGGGCAGTTCCGACCCATCGGAGGCACTCAGGCGAGTCACAAACAGGTCGCGCTTGACGTAGAGCTTGCCCAGCAATCCCACCAGCTTCTGCTGGATCTGATGCTGCATCTGACGGTAGATCTCGCCGTCGAACTGCTGTACGTAGTAGTTCTGAATGATGGTTTGCAGCGGTTGAGGTTGCGGCGTGGGTCGAATCAAACTGTAGCCGCCGCCCTCAATGACGCTCGGACAGAACTGGCGCTGCTCCAATCGGAGCAACCACTGTTGCCATTGCTCAAACAACCGTTGCCATTGTGTGGAGGTCATGACATTCGTCAACAGACTTGGATCAAGGTCACTCAATGTCATGAGATCACCAACAATCGACACCCCTAGCCCGCGATAGACCTGAATCAGGGTTTTGCCAATGGGGCCTGGCACCAGATTGAGGCGTTCTTGCCAGCGATCGATCGCCTCGGACAAGCTGGGGGCCACCTGTTTTGGGCCGGGGGGAAACTCGTAGGCAGAGCCTGTCTGGACCATGCGCAGCCGGGTCTGCCGCTGGCCCACCTGGTAGGCCGCTGTGACAATCTGAAGATCCTGATTAACCAACACCAGATTGCTGTACTTGCCCATCACTTCCATGTAGAGATGCCAGAGCACCGGGTCGCCGGGCCGCTGGGCAAACTGGAGATCCAATACCCGCTCCCAGGGCACAGGCGACTCGATCGCCACCAGGGCCAGGCTGCCCAGTTGATGCCAGACCTGGGGACCAAAGGAAAAAACCTCCGTTTGCTTGGGTGGGGCCTCGCCGATACAGATTCGGGCAGCCTGGGGATGCCAACATAGGGTGAGCCATCGCCTGCCCTGAAGTGTACGTAGGGCCAGGTATAAGGTGTAACGATCGCCCTGGTGAACCTGCTCTAGACGGGCGGGCAGGAGAATCTGCCCTAAATCTTCACGAAGGGCCAATAAAGTAGTGAAATCAACGGGCTGCAAAGGAGTACCTTCAAGAAATGAGAGAAATTGCGAGGCAGGCAGGATTGACGAGTGTAATGCCCATCGGGTCACAACAAGGGGCAGAATCCCTAGATTTTCGTTCTTTGCACTTAGAAGGGCGACAGTTACAGTATATGCGTCTGAGCACTGCATTCCAGGAACGACGCAACTTTGCGACCAGGGATGCCGTTGCTACGTAAAGTTAAGGAAGTCTTTTGTGATACTCCCTATACTCTATAGGTAAGGTGCTTATCATTTAAGGGATGGAAGTTACTGATGCGGTCAGATTACGGTTACGTGCTCTATTTCTTCAACCTACTGCTGCAACTTGGACCTAGATGGATATTAGGCTTATCAACATCGGCTTTGGCAACATTGTATCGGCGAATCGCGTCATCGCGATCGTCAGCCCTGAATCCGCGCCCATCAAGCGCATTATCACCGATGCCCGTGAACGAGGGGATCTGGTGGATGCGACCTACGGCCGTCGAACGCGGGCTGTGATCATCACCGATTCAGGACATGTTATTCTCTCTGCTATTCAACCGGAAACCGTAGCGAATCGGTTTGTGGTGAGTAAAGATAATCACGTGGATGAGTAACAAGTGAGGCTAGGCCAGTTTTGCCCAGGTCAGTCTTCATGCCTGCGCCTTAAAATGATTGTGCGTTTTAGGGCCAGGTTGTTGCATTTTATAGATCGGGCTAGTTGCATCTTGGTCGGCTTGGTTGGAATATAGAAGACTTCACAACCATCCAAATCTCAAGCGACGCAACCATGGGCAATCATCACATTCCTCACCCAAAAGGGAATCCAGGCAAGCTGATTGTCCTGACGGGACCCAGCGGTGTGGGCAAGGGCACCTTGGTGCAGATGCTGCTGAAAAAGTATCCTGAAATCTATCTTTCTATTTCAGCCACCACCCGTAAACCCCGCGAGGGCGAGGTGGCGGGCCAGAGCTATTATTTTGTCGATCGCCCCGAGTTCGATCGCATGGTGGCCCTGGGCCAGTTGCTGGAATGGGCAGAGTTTACGGGCAATTGCTATGGGACGCCTCGGCTGCCTGTGGAGGAGCGAATCGCTCGCGGGGACTGGGTGGTCCTAGAGATAGAGTTGGAGGGGGCACGGCAGGTGCGCCAGACCTTTCCGGAGGCCTATCGGTTATTCATTCTGCCGCCTTCGATTGATGAGCTGGAAAGTCGGATCCGGGGCAGGGGCACGGAGTCTGAGGAGGCGATCTTGAAGCGGCTCGATCGGGCCAAGGCAGAAATCGATTCGGCCAATGAGTTTGACGTGCAGATTATTAATGACGATTTGGATGCGGCCTTTGGTCGGTTGGAAGTGGCGCTGTTTGCCAAGACGGCGGCGTTGAGCGGGGCGGCGGGCTGATGGTTGTTGGGGTTTGCGTAATGGTGGTGCTGCGGGGGCTGAGCTATTGGTTGCTGAGTGCCTGGCAGTATCCGGGGGAGGCTCTATCGGTTCAGGCCCTCTACCGGGCCGGAGACATGGAATATTTCCCACTGATTCAGGCCTTTGCCCAGGGTAATCTGGGGGAGATGGCGCTGCTTGATGCTCAATCGGCTCACCTGGCCTCTTTTCCGGTGGCTTCGATCGCCCTCCATGGGTTTTTCTATCGTTTGTTGGGGGTTTGGGGCCTGCCCTTGGCGGATTTGCTCACAACAGTGGCCTATTTTGTGGTCTTGGTGAAGCTGTTGGGGCTGTTTCAACTGAGGGGGTGGCTGGGTCAGGGTTTGGCACTTTTGGTGGCGAGTGGAGCCTTGAATCAGTTGGTGGCCATGGTGTCGGACCCGATTTTTGCGGGGTTGATCGCGCCCTATCAAGGGGTTTTGGGTTGGGGTTTGACAGCGATCTTGGGGGTGGCGGCGACCCTGCTGCTGGGTAAACGCGATCGCTTGGGCTGGATTTTGCTGGGATTGAGTCTGCCGATCGTATTTTCCGCCCTGCCGCTGCAGCTTTGGGGATTGCGGCTGCCCAGGCCCTTTGTGAGTGAGATTTTTTTTCCTGCTTTGTGTGGGGTTTTCGGGGCGATTGTTTTTGGGGAAGGGGAAGCTTGGCGATTGGATCGGCTTAGGTCTGGGGTTGGCGGCGCTGTTGCAGGGGGATTTTCATTCGACGGTGGTGGTGGCGATCGCCCTGGGATTGTTAGTGCTGGGGTCAATCCGCCCCCAACCCCCCAAGTTTGGGGGCTTTGAACTGGGTGGGATAGCGGCGTTTGGGGTTAGCTTGGGTGTGGGGATTGTGCCGTTTTTGGTGCAGCGATTGAGAGAGAATCCCCAGGCGCCTGTGCGGTTGGGGGTGTTTGGGGTCGATCGCCTGTCGCCACTTTGGCTGCCGGGCTGGATACCCTATGGGATGCTGTTGGGGCTGCTGGTGTTGGCCCTGGGTCTGGTGCGAGCGGGTTTGGCGAAACGAACGGCGGTGTTTTGGTCTGTTTGGGCGTTAGCTGCCACCTTTGCCCTGCCGATTTCGACGGTGGTGCTGGGTAAGACCGTGCAGCCGTTTCAGTTCATCGATCGCTTTGAACGCGTCATTTTTCTAGCGCTCCTCGTGCTGCTGGGCAGTGGTTTGACCCTGGTTTCGCAGCGATTCAAACGGCCATCGCGCCGACTAGTGTTGCCGATCGTCCTGGCCTTGGCCCTGGCCTTCAATTTGAAGGAGATGAATGGGCTGGTTCAGGTCAAAACCCATATGCGATCGGACTTTGCGGAGTGGGGGCAGGTGAAAGACTATCGATCGGCGTTCGATGGCCTGACCCAGGAGCTATTGAAGCCGAACTATCGCGGGGTGATGGGCAGTTTGGATCTGCAACCCTACGTCTGGTGGGTGGGGTTTCGGCAGGGCAAGTCCTTTCTGCCGCCTGCACCCTTGACGACGGTGGACGATCGCGAAATTGAGACTAGGCTGGCCCAGTTTTGTCATTTGCTAGGAATGCCTCCGGAACAGTATCTTCAGGTGATCAACCGTCGGCTAACCCAGATCTTCTGGCTGGGCCATAACAAGCACCAAGCCTCCGGAGCCTACACCTTTGCCCCCTTGAGTGACTATACGCAGGCGGCCCAGCAGGCGATCGCCCGCACAGGCAAACTCAACTCCCAAAATGTCATCCTGCCGAAAAGTGAGCAGCGCCGCCTGATACGGGACTATATTCAGACCTCGATGATCAATTTTCCGCAGTTGGATGTGATTGTGTTGACCCATGATGGGTTGACCGATGGACTGGAGCCGATTAGCGATCGGTTTGTGAAGGCCTATGAGAATCAGGTGTTCCAGGTGTGGGCGGTGCGATAATTCCTGGGATAGAGGCGGGGGTAGGGGCGACTAGGCTAAGATCGGGGCAATGCTGTTTGTATAGGCTCCATGGTTAAGACGTTTTTAGGGCTGTTCCTGGCAATCTATGTGGGATTTGGGTTGGGCGGGGCGGCGATCGCCCAGACGGCAACCCCGACAAAACCACCCTCTATTGCGCCAACGGTGGCAGTCCCATCGCCGCCCCCGGCGAAGCCTGATAATCTAAAGCCCTATTTCGATCGCGTGGCCCAGGCCGTGCAGTCGTTTCACCTCAGTAATGGGATGAAGTTTATTGTGTTAGAGCGCCATGATGCCCCGGTGGTGTCCTTTATGCTCTACGCCGATGTGGGGGGCGTCGATGAACCCGAGGGCCAGACTGGCGTGGCCCATTTCCTAGAGCACCTGGCCTTCAAAGGGACAGAACGAATCGGCACCACGGACTATGCCAAAGAGTCGCCGCTGCTAGCCGAACAGGACAAACTGGCCGAGCAGATCGCCACCACCCCGACCCAAGCCGCCCAACTTCTCGCCCAGATCGAAAAGAGTGAGCAGCAGTCTCTGCCGTTCGTCAAACAAAATGAGTTTGGACAAATCGTCCAGCAGGCAGGCGGCGTGGGCCTGAATGCCAATACCTCCGTCGAGGCCACCCGCTATTTCTACAGCTTGCCCTCCAACAAGCTGGAGCTGTGGATGTCCCTGGAGTCCGATCGCTTCCTTAACCCCGTCTTCCGCGAGTTCTACAAAGAGAAGGCGGTGATCCTAGAAGAGCGGCGGATGCGAACGGAGAATTCCCCGGTGGGGCAGATGATCGAGGTGTTTCTTGCCAAAGCTTTTACAAAACATCCCTACGGAAGGCCCGTGATTGGCTCCGTGGCGGATCTGCAGGCGGTGACCCGGCCCCAGGTGCGATCGTTCTTTGACAAGTACTACGGCCCCGGCCAAATGACAGCTGTGATCGTCGGGGATGTCGATCTGGCCCAGGTGAAAACCATGGCCGATCGCTACTTCGGTCGCCTCAAGTCTAGGCCCAAGCCCCCCCAGGTGACGGTGGTGGAACCCCAGCAAACGGCAATGCGGGAGGTGAATTTGAAACTGCCCAGCCAGCCGATCTACCTAGAGGCCTACCACCGTCCCGGCATGAATCACCCTGACGCGCCTGTGTACGACGCGATCGCCGGAATCCTCAGCAGTGGCCGCAATGCCCGGCTCTATAAGTCCCTGGTGGAGGAGAAAAAGCTAGCCCTGGGGGCGGACGTGGGCAATGGTTTCCGGGGGACAAGTATCCGACCTTAATTCTGCTGGATGCAACCACGGCACCGGGCGTACCGATCGACCAGGTGGAAAAAGCCCTGCATGCAGAACTCGATCGGCTAGTGCGCGAACCCGTGACAGCGGCGGAACTCGATCGCTACAAGAACCAATCCAAGGTAGCCTTCCTCGGTTTGTTAGATTTCAACAGCGGCATGGCCAGTACCCTCGCCGAGTATGAGGTCAAAACCGGAGACTGGCAGAACGCCTTCAAGGAGGCAGAGCAGATTGATGCGATCACCCCGGCGGATATTCAGCGGGTGGCAAAGGCAACATTCCGGCCCGAAAATCGGACGATCGGCCGCATTTTGCCCCAATGATTTCGCCCCAATGCCCCCATAGGGGCGTGGTGCCCACGCCCTAAATCCCAAAACCCCACAGTTCATCCAACCCCCCATCCGATCGACCCAATTTCAAAAAGGAATGTTTGAGTTATGGCAACAGAAGGTTCGTCCAACCGAATTAAGATCCTAGTAGTGGCATTTTGCTTCATAGTATTGCCCTTAGTACTGCTGCTGTTGGCAATACAGCCCGCCCATGCCCGCGACCTGCCTGCCCCCAGCTCCGAGGCCAAATTCTATCGCGACCTGCAATTTCCCCCCCTCGCCGAAGTAAAGGTACCGAAATACGATCGATTCGTCCTCCCAAACGGGCTGATCGTCTACCTCATGGAAGATCGCGACCTACCCCTAATTAGCGGCACCCTCCTAATGCATGGAGGCGATCGCTACGACAAACCCTCTCAAACAGGCCTCGGGAGCCTAGCCGGAGACCTCCTGCGGGCGGGCGGAACCAAGCTTCACACAGCCGATCAGCTCAATGGGATTCTGGAGCAGAAGGCCGCCATGATCGAAAGCGGTGTCGATAGCAACTCAGTTTCTGTCAGCTTCCGGGGCCTGCGCTTCGACTTTCCGGAGCTATTTAGCCTGTTTGCCGAGGTGGTCCAGAAGCCCGCCTTTGACCCAAACCAACTCGAACTGCTCAAACTCCAGTCCAGGGGCGGCATCGAGCGCCGCAACGACGATCCAGGCTCCATCGCCAGCCGCGAGCTGAACAAGCTGATCTATGGCGCCACCAGTCCCTACGCCAGTCAGATCGAGTACAAGACAATCGCGGCGATCGATCGCCCCAGCATCGAAGCCTTCTACCGCCGCTGGGTGGTGCCAAAGGGCAATATTTTGGGGATCTATGGGGACTTTGATGCGACCCAGGTGCGAACCGAGATTGAAGCCAAGTTCGGCCAGTGGAGTCCGACGGCGGAACCTGCTCCAGCGGTGGCAGAGGTCAAGCAACAGCAGATCGGTGGGGTCTTTTTTGTCGATCAGCCCCAGCTCAACCAAAGTCAGGTGCAGATAGGCCATCTCGGCGGCAAGAGTGATAGTCCCGACTACCCGGCCCTGTCGGTAATGGATGAGGTCCTCAATGGCTTTGGGGCCAGGTTATTTAATGAGGTGCGATCGCGCCAGGGCCTAGCCTATTCGGTCTATGCGAGCTGGAGTCCGGGGGAGGATTATCCGGGGATGTTTTTGGCCGGGGGTGAGACGCGATCGGCGGCGACGGTGCCCTTGATTCGATCGGTGCGCAGGGAGATCGATCGGATTCGCCAGGAACCGATCAGCGAGGTGGAGCTAACGGCGGCCAAGGATACGGTGCTGAATGCCTTTGTGTTTCAGTTTCAGTCGCCCGTTCAGACGCTGTCGCGGTTGATTCAGTATGAGTTTTTGGGCTATCCGGCGGACTTTTTGCAGCGCTACCGTGCTCGTGTCGAGGCGACGACGGTGGCGGATGTGCTGCGGGTGGCCCAGACCTATTTGCAACCCGATCGCTTGGTGACGCTGGTGGTGGGGAATCGATCGCAGATTAAGCCGGGGCTGGCTGAACTGGGCCGAGTGAAGACCTTGGATATTATGATTCCGCAGCCTTAGAACAGTCGCCTAGGCAGCCCTTGGCTCAAGCTGCGTTGGGAGGTTGATGGTTCGATCCAGTTTCAGGCGAATGATCTGTTGGGCGAGCTGCGCTGAGATCAGGGGCGGCACCGCATCACCGATTTGGTTGTATTTGGCCGAGAGCGGCCCCTCGAAAAAATAGTCGGGTGGAAAGCCCTGGAGTAGGGACATTTCCCTAACAGTAAGGAGCCGATCTTGTTCGGGATGGACATAGCGGCCATTGCCGACATGCCCGCATTCACGGGTGATCGTTGCCGCCACAGCATCCCACTCCAGCCGACCGTAAACATCTGGAAAAGAGCCCGGTCTAGCGCGGAACATAGATGGAATCAAGAGTCTCTGCTTTTCTTCCTCGGAAATATTGGGATCGCCCATCACATCGCCCCAGGACCCTCCATCCTTCGGAATGGCGCAAATGCGCGATCGCACCGTGGATGTCATACCAGGGGAGACATGCATCGGATCTGAAGCATGGGCTTCCCCCGCTTCAACGCAAGGCAACTTAGCGATTACATCCCAGACAGTCTTCTTAGCTGGCCATGGAGTAAGTGGGGATTCAGGCAACCCGCGCGATCGGCAGGCGATGACTAATGCTCTTTCCCGTCTTTGGGGTAGTCCGTAGTTTGAGAGTTCATGGATATCTGCATAGACCGAGTAGCCTAGGAATCTTAATTTATCGAGAAGAAATTGAAAGTGATGTTGGTGCTTGCCTCTCAATAGCTCCTTTACATTTTCCATCACAAAAAAATCCGGGAGAAACGCTTCAACAAACAGAGCCGTGCGGGCAACCAGTTGGTTACGTGGATCATCCACCAAGTGATTTCTAGCATTTTTCTGAGAAAACCCCGTACAAGGAGGGCAGGCAAGCAATATATCTAACTCACCGCTTTCCAACCCCAGCGTTTCACGGTAACTTTGAGGATCCAAGATCATCAAATCAGCATTCTTGGGCTCAATTCCAATATTTCTAGCGTAGGTCGCATTGCACCGAGTGGAGGCTGCCTTGTGCTTACCTTTTCCGGGTTTAGCAACCTCTCGATCAACGGCCCCAATGATCTCGAAATAATCTCTATATGCAGAAAAGCCAGAACTCATCCCGCCGCAGCCTGAGAACAGATCGACGACTTTCCATCGGACATTTGGCTGCGGAACATTAATAACCATAGCAAGACAAGAGATGGATGCCGACAAAAGTGTAACACATTGTGAGACAGACACCATGAATAACGTTTGGTAGGGTTCTTGTAACACAATGATTCACAATGTCTTTCGTTTATGCCAAGAGTACCCAAGACTGAATTCCTGCAGATCAGGCTAACTCAAGAAGATCGCGAAAGAATTACGCTTGTTGCCGCTAGAGAGCATTTAGAACCATCGACATGGGCCAGACAGGTTCTACTGAAGTCCCTGGAAGACTGGGAAAAACTCAACTTGCCCGATCAAGAGACTGAGTCTGGGGGCGCTAGATAATGCCTGATTTTGAGGCGCTGTTGGCGCAGTTAAATGAGATGGCTCCACAGCTTTCCTCGACCAGACTCACCCTATTGAATCGGATGGCATCAGCGCTACAGGTGAGGTTCGACATTGTACTTAACCCAGAGAGCGATATTGCCACCCCTTTGTTTTCTGAATATTTTGCCAGTCGGTTGTTGATTCACCACGCAGTGGTGGAGGAAAACCTGCATAAGAAGTCGTTTGAATATCTCTTCCGAGATGCCTTGCGGCACGATGGTAGGACAGCCCAGATTACAGCGAGTTCTGTGCATCCGGGAGCCGACATAGTCGTGGATGGGACCAGAATTTCCCTCAAAACTGAGGCTTCAAAGGACATTCGAGAGAGGAAGATTACTATCTCCAAATTCATGGAGGCACGCTGGATTCGAGATCAGGATGCGCTGGGTTTGGCGCAGCTCGGCTCTGAAAAGCTGCGTGAGCATCTGGCAGGTTACGATCGAATTTTCATGCTGCGTGCCTTCAACCGCCAAAAAGGTCAGATGAACTATCATCTGGTGGAAATCCCCCATCGTCTACTGACCCTAGCGTTGAACTTGGACCCCAGTGACGTAACACTAAACCCCGGTCGCAGTGGCGGCGGTAGCGCCCTATGCCAAGACCAGGGCTTAGATGTCTTTACACTTAGGTTTGATGGCAGCGTTGAAAAAGTAACAATTACGAACCTACGGGTTGACCTTTGTATCACCCATGCAAAGTGGAATATTCCGCTGGGACATAACTATGTGTGAGAAAATTGGGATATTACAGGGGGACATTACCACCTTTGCCTTCGATGCGATCGTCAATGCCGCCAACGAATCCCTCCTGGGCGGCGGCGGTGTCGATGGGGCAATCCATCGGGCTGCTGGGCCGCAGTTGCTAGCCGAATGTCGATCGCTGCGCGGCTGCCCCACAGGCCAGGCCAAACTTACCCAGGGCTACAATCTCCCGGCGAAATATGTCATTCACACGGTGGGACCTGTCTGGCAGGGGGGCGATCTCCAGGAACCCTCTCTCCTCGCCTCCTGCTACCGAGAATCCCTGAATCTAGCGGTCCAAACGGGCGTCAAGACGATCGCTTTCCCGGCCATTAGCTGCGGCGTCTATGGCTATCCCTTGGAACAGGCGGCGGCTATTGCGATCCAAACGACGGCGGAGGTCCTGGCTACGACGGCAACGGCCCTAGAGGGTGTGGCCTTTGTTTGCTTTCGCGACGAAGTTTATGATGCCTATTTGGAGGCGTTTGGGGCATTATAGGCGAACTAGAATAGAGGGCATTCTCCCTTGCAGTTTCCCCTGGCAATTTTCCCATGTCTACCTCGCTCCGCCTCCTGCCGATCGCCCTCCTCCTCGCAAGCTGCCAAGCCGTCCCCCTACCCTCGGCCAGCTCTAACAAACCCAGCCCCCGGCCCATTCCCCCCGTGATGCCGAACAAGCCTGTGCGAGTGCCGGAGAACCTGAATGTACGATCGGGCTTCAAAGTCGCTGACACCAAAACTTCTGCTAAACCTGCCACAACGGGCAAAAAGCCAAAACCCGGCAGCAAAGCACCCGCCCCAGCCGCCAACGACCCCGCCATTCTCCAGCGCCTAGAGGAAGCCGAAGACAAGGCCGCCAGCGCCCAGAGTTTGCAATCGAATGCCCAGACCAAGGACGACTGGAACCTGGTGTTCGATCGCTGGAAAAAGGCGATCGACCTGCTCTCTGGTCTACCCCAAAAGCCCGCCAATGTCCAGAAAAAGTTGGCCGAATACCAGGCCAACCTAGCGACCGCCACCCGCGAGGCCCAAGGCTCCCTCAATCGCCCGGTCTCCAACCAGCCGATTCCCGTGGGCAACAGCGGCGGTCGCCCCGTGATCGTCACCTCCGGCGAAGGCAAGCCCGGCGAAGGCGGCAAACCTCCCGAGGGTGGCAAACCCCCGGAAGCCGCACCCCAGAAGTCGCCCTAGAAACCTGTTGCGATCGTCCTAATCTCCGCCATAATTCAAGTCCAACATTTGAACTGGGTGGGTGAGCTATGCAACGGCTGTCGCGACTGTCAATTTTGTCCCTGGGGGTTTGGGCGATCATGGCCCTACCGTCCCTTGCCGAAACCCTGCTCTACCCCTCAGCCCAGGACAAAGCCATCATGGTCACGGGCATCGGCCTGATCAAAGCCAAGGCGACAAGTGCGGAGGTCCGTCTCAGCATTGGGGAAGACTTCCCCCTAGATGCAGGCACAGCGCCTGTCCCACCCAAACCGATCAGCGAAAAAGATCTCAATGCCATCGTTAATAGCCTGGTGCGATCGGGCCTCAAACCCGACCAAATTACGGCTCGAATAGGCGACGCCACCGAAGATGGCCCCCTCGTCCAAGCCGTGATCCCTGGTCAAGCTGGAAAATCCCACCGCCCCCAGCCTCGATCGCCTCCTCAAAGCAGCTAAAACTACTGCCGAAGACCAGAACCTTGGGGTGCTGCAATCTCAAGTCAGCTATAGCACCAGCAACTGCCAGGCCCTGGAGCAGCAAGCCTACGAAAAGGCCATTCAAGATGCGGGCTGGCGGGCAGAGGCGATCGCCAAGGCCACCCGACAAACCCTCAGCTCCACGCCATCGGTGGCGGAGGCATTTTATAACAGCCTGACGGGGAGCTGTGGGGATAGCAACGTGTTTGATCTGTTTGGAGCAGGCAAGGCTGGGGGCGATCGGCCTGAGGTGACCGTGCGCAAGGACTTGATGGTGACCTATCCGGTGGTGCGGTAGGGCGATCGCCTCGTCGTACAATCGATAGAATTAATTACTATTTCTCTGCCATGACTTTAGGACCCTCTTCCAAACTCGACCTCGCGATCCGTCCCCGTCGTCTGCGCCGCAATGCCACCGTGCGCCGGATGGTTTCCCAGACCCAGTTGACGGCCAATGACCTGATCTACCCCCTGTTCATGATGGAGGGCGAAAACCAAAAGGTGGAAGTGGCCTCAATGCCGGGTTGCTATCGCTTTACCCTGGATCTGCTGGTCAAGGAAGTTCAAGAAGCTTTTGCCCTGGGGATTCCGGCCTTTGCGCTGTTTCCGATGGTGGATGATGCGCTCAAAGATAACGTCGGCACCGAAAGCTACAACCCCGATGGTTTGGTGCCCCGCGCGTTGAAGGCGATTAAAGCCGCTGTGCCTGAGTCAGTTTTGATTACGGATATTGCCCTCGATCCCTACAGCAGCGAAGGCCATGACGGCATCGTCAAGGACGGCGTGATTCTGAATGATGAAACCGTGGCGGTTTTGGTCAAGCAGGCCGTGATGCAGGCCCAGGCAGGTTCTGATTTTGTTGCCCCTTCGGACATGATGGATGGGCGGATTGGGGCGATCCGCACGGGGCTTGATGGCGCAGGCTTTACAGAAGTCGGCATCATCGCCTACACCGCCAAGTATGCCTCGGCCTACTATGGTCCCTTCCGGGATGCCCTGGATTCGGCGCCGAAGTTTGGGGACAAGAAGACCTATCAGATGGATGCGGCCAATTCCAATGAGGCGCTCCTTGAGGCTGAATTGGATGTTTCCGAAGGGGCGGACATCATCATGGTGAAGCCAGCTTTGGCCTACATGGATATCATTTCCCTGCTCAAGCAAAACTTTAATACACCGATCGCCGCCTACAACGTCAGTGGTGAGTACGCCATGATTAAGGCCGCAGCGGAAAAAGGCTGGATCGACGAGAAAAAGATCGTCCTCGAAACCCTGACCAGCATGAAGCGCGCCGGGGCCGATTTGATTCTGACCTACTTTGCCAAGGATGTGGCCTTGATGCTGAAGTAGAAGTTTGATCATTAAAACCCCCGCACCATTGATGGCGCGGGGGTTTCTTTTGTCGCTATTTGGCGCCCTTAACGTCGCAGTAGCCGTTGAACTCCTTGGCGATGCCCGCTTCTGTGGTATCCATGGTGTTCAGGGTCTTGGCGGCGGCTTCGATCGAGCTACTCGCTTCCTTAGCCTTGCCAGCACTGGCACTATCGGTCAAGTTGATCGAGCCCAGGGTTTCCATGCCCTTGATCATCTCTTCCATGGCCTTGATGCCATCGTTGTAGTTTTTGACGGCTCTGGTTTGGAAGCCGACGAGTTTTTCGTCCTGGAGTTTGACGGCTTCTAGGTCCTTGCTGAGTTTGGTGACATCGTCTTTAATCGTGCCCATCAGGCCAGCGACTTTTTTGGTGGCCGCCTGGACGCCCGCCGGATCCTTGGCGCTAGCAAACTCCTTCTCGATATCACCCTCCATGCCCTTCACTTTCTTAGTAATGTCCTGGGCGCGATTCACCACCGTAGACAGGGAGTTGCATTGGGCCACTTTGGTGATGCCACAGCTGGCGAGGGAGAAGACGCAGACTGCTGCTAGGGCGCCTTGGGTGGCAAGAAACCGATATTTCATGGGATACCTAAAGGTGATGATGGATTGGAATGGACGGATGCACCATCAATGTTTTTCTATGTTTTAGGATACCCAGAGCGATGCAGCAGTTCCCCTAACTTAAGTCAGGTAGAAGTTCGCTAGAACCTACGGCACAAACCGCACAAACTTCTTCTTCCCCAGTCGCATCACCTGGCCGAGTAGTTCCGCTGGGCTGTCAAACGTTAGGTTTGGATCGGTCACCTTCTCTCCATTCAGCGTCACACCGCCGTTCTGCACCTGACGACGGGCCTCGGAACTGGTGGCCGAGAGCCCCGCTGCACTGACGAGATAAAACGCCTTGGCTGGGAAGGTCACGCCCGTAAGGGAAAACTCGGGTACAGCTTCCGCCTGCCCACTGCCGCCGACTAGGGCCGCCGCATCCGCCTGGGCCTGCTTAGCCGCCGCCGCACCGTGGTACTGACTGACCACATCCAGGGCCAGGAGCTTCTGCTGATCGCGCGGGTTCTGCGGCAACTGGTCCAAAGGCAGATTCGTCAACAGCTCAAAGTACTGGGCGATCGCACTATCCGGCACCTTCTCCAACTTGGAGTACATACTCAGGGCGTCCTCATTCAGCCCCACATAGTTGCCCAGGGACTTGGACATCTTCTGCACCCCATCGGTCCCCGGCAGAATCGGCATCAGCAGGCCAAACTGCGGCTCCTGACCAAAGTGCCGCTGCAAGTCCCGTCCCACGGCCAGGTTAAACTTCTGGTCGGTGCCGCCCAGTTCCACGTCGGACGCGATCGCCACGGAGTCATAGCCCTGCATCAGCGGGTAGAGAAACTCATGGAGGTAGATCGGATTGCCCTGACGGTAGCGATCGTTGAAGCCCTCCTTGGCCAACATCTGCCCCACGGTCATAGTGGCCAGGAGTTCCAAGGTTTTGGGCAAGTTCAGTTCCTTGAGCCATTCGGAGTTGTAGCGAATCTCCAGGCGACCCGGCGTATCGAAGTCCAGAATGGGCCTGACCTGATCGAGGTAGGTCTGGGCGTTGGCCAGCACCTGCTCCTCAGTGAGCTGTTTGCGCACCTCGGACTTGCCCGTTGGATCCCAATCCGAGCCGTGAAGTCGCCAATAATCAGCACCGCCGTATGGCCCGCATCTTGGAAGGCCCGCAGCTTGCGAAACAAAGTGCTGTGGCCCAGGTGGATGTCGCTGCCCGTGGGATCAATGCCCAGCTTGATGCGGAGAGGGCGATCGCCCTTGCCGATTCGGGCGGCCAAATTCTCAGCGCCATCGCTCGAAGTCGGCTGATCTGGAAAAATTTCAACAATGCCCCGATGGAGCCAAGCCAGGCGAGAATCGCTCATGATCCCTTATCAAAGACGAATAAACTGGAATTTTGCAAAGAAATGCCGTTACAAAAGCAGCGAGTGCTTAGCAAGACTACTATAATCGATAGGATAATTCATGCTTCTCAATCCGAAGTTTCCGAAGTTGCGCGTATTGCTGAGGTCGGTTACGAACCCAGGGCTGTTCCTAGCTACGATTTTCTGAGTGAACGAAAAACTTTCCTCGATCTAGCCTTCATCGACTATCCTACTTGGACCGATATTGTGCCTTCAATCGGGCTCTAGATCGGATCCCTACCCGGAAAATTGAATTTTCCCTAGAAGACTTAGACTAGGGGGAAACCTCTGCCCCAAGGTTGCTCCTTTGATAGGGTTGTCTTCTGTTGAGAATGATCAATTTTTGTTTCTGTCCCTAGTCGCGATGTGAGAGAGCCATCCCGTGTCATCCAACACCTATTCAAAACAGCGTCGATCGGATTCCAACGATGAGTCACCGCTACAGTTTCTGCGGTCCGTCACCAAGGTGACGGGTGGAACCCTGCTCGGTATTACGATGCTCGGCAGTTCCGTCGTGGCAGGGGCATTGGTAGGTCTGGCCATCAGTTTTCGGAATTTGCCCGATGTGCGGGGTCTGGCCACCTATACGCCGAGCGAAACCTCCCATATTTATGATGTTAAAGGTAAGCACCTAGCCAGTCTCCATGGCGAGGCGAACCGTGAGGTTCTGCCGCTCAATGATATTTCGCCGCAGTTGAAGCGGGCCGTCTTGGCCATTGAAGACAGCAGTTTCTTCTCCCACAATGGCGTGAACTTCGTCTCCGTGGGCCGAGCCCTACGCCGCAACTCTGACCAGGGCAGCACGGTGGAGGGGGGATCGACCCTGACCATGCAGTTGGTCAAGAACCTGTTTCTATCGCCCAAACGGGTGTTTAGCCGCAAGATCGCTGAGGCGGTGCTGGCCATGCGGATCGAACAGGTCTTCCCCAAGGACAAGGTCTTCGAGCTATACCTCAACCAAGCCTACTGGGGCCACAACAACTATGGCGCAGAAACCGCTGCCCAGAGCTATTTCAACAAGTCAGCAGCGGACCTGAATCTGGCGGAATCCGCAATGATGGCGGGCCTGATTCAAGCACCGGAGGCCCTGAGTCCCTTTATCGATCGCAAGGCAGCCATCGAGCGTCAGCATATCGTGCTGCGTCGGATGCGCGATCTCAGGTGGATCACCGCCGAGGAAGAAGATGCCGCCCGCAAGTTCCCCCTCAAGTTCGGCAAAATCCGCTCCTTCTCGGGCAGTGAGATTCCCTACGTGACGGAATCGGTGGTGAATGAGCTGACGAAGAAGTTTGGGCGCGATGCGATTCTCAAGGGTGGGATGCGGATTCAGTCTACGATAGATACCGCGATGCAGCGTACGGCAGAGGATACTGTCCGTCGCTATGCAGGAATCTATGCCGATCAGATGGCCTTGGTTTCAGTGGACCCGCGTACTCATTATGTCAAAGCAATGGTGGGCGGCATCGACTATAAGAAGAGTCAATATAACCGTGCAACCCAGGCCCTCCGCCAGCCCGGTTCCTCCTTCAAGCCCTTTGTCTACTACGCCGCCTTTGCCAGCGGGAAGTATGCGCCAAATTCCACAGTGATGGACACCCCCGTGGGCTACCCCGATGGCTATGAAATGTACTATCCCCAAAACTACGATCGCTCCTTTGCTGGGGCCATGACGGTACGTCGCGCCTTGGAAATGTCGCGCAATATCCCGGCGGTGAAGCTGGGCCAGGAGGTGGGTCTCAATAAGATCGTGGAGATTTGCCGCAGTATTGGAATTAAGAGTCCCATCGATCCAGTGATCTCTCTGCCCTTGGGTTCGGTGGATGTGACGCCCCTGGAGATGGCGACGGCCTATTCGACCTTCGCCAGCTACGGCTGGTATTCGGATGCGACGTTTATTGTGCAGGTGACCGATAGCAATGGCAATGTCGTATTGGACAACCGTCCAAAACCTCGTCTGGTGCTTGATCCTTGGTCTGCGGCGGCAACCAATGATGTGTTGCAGAGTGTGGTGACCAGTGGTACGGCGACCCAGGCGCAGATTGGGCGTCCGGCGGCGGGTAAGACGGGGACGACTTCTTCGGAGCGCGATGTCTGGTTTGTTGGGTATATTCCGCAGCTTTCGACGGCGATCTGGATTGGCAATGATGACTATACGCGGATGGCCTCGGGGACGACGGGGGGACAGAATGTGGCGCCGATTTGGCGGAACTACATGTCGCAGGTCGTGCAGGGAATGCCAGTAGAAAGTTTCCGGCCAATCTCGGATTTTGATAAGCCTTAGTCCGAAAGCCCAGGTTACGGTTTAATCTGGGCTTTCATGCGATCGAGCGTCTTCTGCATTTGCTCGAACATCTGCTGTTGGGTGATGCCAAAGTTGCCGAGCTGGCCCTTGAGCTGTTCCATGCTCATTTGGGCGGTGAAGTCGTCGGAGAGTTCAACGCGCTTGAGGAAGATGCGGTAGCGATCCATGACGGCTTCCATCTGCTCGATGTAGAGGAGCTTGCCTTCGCGATCGAATTTGCCGTACTGCTCGCCCATCTTGACGAGGGACTGGTAGTCTTCGAAGAGTTTTTTCGACTCGGTTTGGACGATTTCGGATTCAAAAAAGGCCATATCTTATAGGCGCGGGCAAATCCCGGCGCTTGAACCGTTGCTTAAATTCTAAGCCAAGGTCCCAGGGCATTACAGGTGGGGCTTTCCCTATTTTTCTACCGACGAAACCGACTAAACAGACCTCGCTTTTCGTCGGTGGTTTTGCTAGCGGTGGGGGTTGCTTCGGCGATCAGACCGATTTTTTGGGCGACCTGTTTGGCGAGGGTGTTGGTGGGGTCGAATTTGAGGGCCTGGCGGCAGTAGACCTTACTCATGCCGCTCATGTCTTGGCGCAGGTAGGCATAGCTCATCAGGGCATGGTATTCGGCATGGTTCGGCTCTAGGCGGATGGCATCCTTGAGTTCCACGATCGCCTTGTCGTAGATGCACTTCTGGACGTACTGCTGGGCGCGATCGAAATGGCGACGGGAATAGCTCAGGGTCGGGGCGACGGTTTGCTGCTGCTGCATCACCTCGGCCACGGGGGGCGTGGGCACCTCGGCGGTGCTGATCAGGCCCGATCGCTTCTCGCGGAACAGGTCCCCCATTTTGAGCTGGAGATAGACCAGGTTCAGCTCTCCCAGGGTCTGGGTAATTTCGGGAAACTGGGATAGATCCTCGAATTGGCGATCGGCCAGGGCCGTAATGGCCTGCTCGTAGAAGACATCGGCGCTATGGACGGGCTGGCGCATCAGTTCGCGAGCAATGTCACTCTGGGGCACAAGGGTGCCTTCGCGGGTATGGCGGCGGGCCTGGAGGCGCAGCAGGGCCGTTACTTCGGCGCGGTTCTTTTCCTGCTTGACCTTTTCGTAGGCCGGATTAATCGTGCGGGCGATCAGTTGCTCGGCCACCGCCCCAGCAATCTTGTCGGCTTGGACGAAGCGATCGGGGTGGAGGCGCATGGCCACGGTGCGATACCGCTTGAACAGACGTTTTTCATCGGCGGCCACGGAAATGCCGAGAATCGCATAGGGGTCGGCCAACCGTTGCAGCCAATCTGCGGAAAACGACTGCTGTGCCATAGATGCCAAACCTCTCTACATGCGTATGGAATACTTTTACCGGAACCCGAACCGCCACCCTGTGATTGAAAACACACAATCTCTGTGAATTCACAGTCTTGGAGCCTAAGGTCCCGAACCGCGTCTTCTATGGATTACTAGCTATGTCTACACCGCACCTATGCAGAAATCCGGGAATTTCTTGGGCATATCTTTACGAAATTTTTATCTTCCCTAGGGCGTATATCTACTAGTAGAGAAATTTGAATTCTTTATTACAATACTTCATCTTCATCAAAAATTAGCTGTAGGGACTAAAAAATCTGCCCCCTGACCCAAACCCCTAGCCGTAAAGTACCATAGAGCCAGATTCATCCGTTCCGTAGGGAGCAACTGCTGTGTCCTTCATGCTTTCTTCGTATAAAGACCGAAAACGGGCAGCTATCCTGGCCTTTGCGGGGGCGATTCCCCTGGGATCGGAGGGCATCTCTGTCCATCTCGTGGGGCTGCACAAATTATACTTAGGTCAATGGTGGTGGTTTGGGCTGTACCTGGTGTTGGGGTTGACGCCGATGCCTTGGATCGCCGGGGTGATCGAGGGGATATGGTATTTGACCCAGAGTAATCAGGAGTTTGATGATCGGTTCAACGTGACAAAGGACGGCGAGGTGCTGCCGGGGCCATTGGCGACCGGAACTGGACTGTTTGGAGTCGGGGCGGTGTCGAGTTTATTTCGGCCCCAAAGCATGGGGGACCTGACTGATGCGGTGCGGGAACTCGATCGCCTCCGCGAAGAGGGTTTGATTTCTGAGTATGAGTTTGAGCAGAAGCGGCGGAAACTGCTTGATCGGATTGGTTGATTGGGCATTAAGAGAGAGGTGATTTGTGGGTCAGACGAGGCTGCCAAATTGGATGCTAGAGGTAATTGATGGGGCCATACGACTCCAGGCGGCTTTTCCCTGGCGAATTACCATCGATCGGGTAGAGCCAGATCCATTGCGGCGCTATGAAACCCTGGAGGAGGTGCGGCGAGCGGCCCTCCAGGGCGTACGGATTGATGTGAATTTGGCCACCGTGGATGACTGGCTGCGCCTCCCCGGCATTTCGATTCGCCAGGCGCGGCAGTTGACCAAGCTGGTGGACCAGGGGGTGCAGTTTTACTCCATTGAGGATCTGTCGGCGGCCATTGGGATTTCCATGCAGCGGCTGGTGCCATTGAATCCTGTCCTACAGTTTTGCTACTATGCGCCCGATAGTCTGGAACGGGTCGATCGCGTCAATCCCAACACAGCCTCCATCGAGCGACTGACAGAACTGCCCGGCGTGGGTCCAGTGTTGGCGCGGGCGATCGTGCGCGACAGGACCAGTCGGGGGGATTTTCAGGATGTGATGGAACTGCAGGAGCGACTGTCACTGCCACCGGAGCTGACGGGCCGATTGATGCATTACGTACGGTTTTGATCAAAACTTACCGAGGTGATCGATCGGGAAAAACCGCAGCCAGGCATGGCCAATGATGTTTTGCTTGGGTAGGAAACCCCAGATGTGGGAGTCGCGGCTGTTGTTGCGGTTGTCGCCCATGACGAAGAAGCTGCCCTCGGGGACTTTAACGCTCGGCATGACATAGTCGGGGCCTTCGGCGATGTAGCTTTCCTTAAGGGGCATTCCGTCGATGTAGACGGTTCTGTTCCTTATTTCGACCTGCTGGCCCGGCAAGCCAATGATCCGTTTGATAAAGGCTTGATCGTACCTGAATCCTTGATCAATCAAGACTGGGGGCGGATGGAACACCACCACATCCCCGAAGCGTGGCGGATGGAGGTAATAGGAGATCTTTTCCACGACTAGGCGATCGTGGATATTCAGCGTCGGCTCCATGGAACTCGATGGAATAAACCGAGGCTCGGCAATGAAGGTGCGGATTAGAAAGGCGAGGAAGAGGGCGATCGCCAGGAGCTGCAAATTTTCCAGCCAATTATTGCGTTTTTCGGGGGCGGCGGAATGCTGGGTGGAAGGGTCGGACGACATGGCAACGGTATGGGCGAATGCTGTAGTAAATCTATTCTTCAGAATGCCATATTTTATAGCCTTTCCAGATTCAAAAGGCCCAGGCTTTGCCAAAATGAAAGCATTACACAACGCCGTTCCACAGCAGGGGCCTTCCATGGCAGACATCACGTTTGAACAGATCACCAGAATGCGCGACAACCTCGATGGCCTTGGCTATTCCATGGGACCGCGCGGCCTCTTCGGCATCGGCAATGAGCAAAACACCTTCGACCCCGTAGCCCTCGGCGGCGGGGCCATCGATTCCAGCATCTCCATGCGTCGCATTAAGGTGCTCGATGCCTACACCAAGGCCTCCATCTATCAATTCCAGCGCGATCAGGGGCTCGCTGCCACGGGGCAAATTGGCGCTGACCTAATCGCCAAGGTCGAACTCTCCGTCCGCAATGTCCAAAACAACCTCAAAATCGTCCTCGCCAAAACCGACAGCGATCTGCTCAGCGGCTACTTCGGCCTCAAAACCTTTCAGTACGTCAAGGAATACCAGAAGCTGCGGGGCTTCCCCGTCACAGGCATCGCCATTCCAGCCGTCCAGAAGGCCCTCAGCGACGAGGCCCGCAAGCTGGTCGGTGGCGCCCCTGCCCCCGGTGGCAGCCAGCCGCCCATGCCCACGGATCCCCAGGGCCGACTGGCGAAACTCTCTGACCTGAAGGGGCTCTACGATCGCGGCTCCATTTCCAAGGACGGCCTGATCGAGGAGTTTCGCCGCTTGGTGCCCTAGATCTTCTGGGGCAGCGATTGAGCGATCGAACTACTGTCCCTCAAGTCGGCCTCGGCTTCAAACCGCACCAGGTCCTCGATATTGCGTCTGATCGTCTCGCAGATGGCATCCAGGGGCAGATCATTGGGGTCACTGCCAAAGGGATTCTCAATTTCTGTCCCGATCGCCTCGATCCCAAACACCATAAAGGCAACCAAAATCACGCCCAGGGGGGTCCACCAATGCATGGTGCTGACCATCTGGAAGGGTAGGGAGAGACAATACAGCAGCAGTAGCTGTTTGAGATGGATGGCATAGGCCAAGGGCATGGGGGTTTTCAAAATACGTTCGCAGCCGCCTAGGGCTTCGACCAGGCGATCGAGGTTGCCCTGGAGGGCCGTGAGCTGCTGAACATGGAGGCGGTTTCTGCGGCATTGGGTCTGCAGATAATCGCTGATCCAGAGCAGGATTTCCAGGGGCGGGGTGCTGGTGCGTTGCAGGCGTCTCATCTGCTCGGGGGAAACCAATTGCTGCAAGTCATCCAGGGGCTCCTGGCGCAGGTGGTGCTTGAGGCTGAGGGCAAAGGCTTCTAGCAGACGCAATATGGCGATCTTTTCCTCGCGATCGGCCCGATTGTTTTCGTCAACGGCCACCCAGATCTGCCGAGACAGACTGCGGGCATTATTCGTGACCAAGCCCCAGCATTTGCGACCGTCCCAAAAGCGGTCATAGGCCGTATTGGTCCGAAACACCAGCAACAAACCCAACACAATGTTGGGAATCAAGCTCGCCAGCGCTGGCATACCGGAAATCCAGCCCCGAAACGCGCCGTAGGCGACCAACAGGCCAAATAGACCGCACAGGAGCGATCGCGGCAGCACCTTGAGCACCACGGACCCGCGCAGTCGCAGTGCATTCTTCAACCAGCGGCCTTCAGTCAGTATGTCCATACCCTTAAACGATCAATGTAATAGTTGCCTTTGCTTACTTCCGTATCTGGGTCGCGAATCCAGTGGCTTTGAACTGCTTCAACATTAACGGTTCAGGTTGACTGGCCGACACCGTGATTCGGATCTCGATTTCGCTGCTGCCCGCAGGGATTTCATCTACTGTGCCCACCCGACCCCGGTTTTCAAACACGGTGTCGCCGTTGGCATCATAGATGCGACCAAACACGTCGGCATCATAGACCGTTTTGCCAGAGCTATTTTCCGCTGTGGCGGTAATTAGAAAACATTTGGCGGCCTGGGAGTTACGGCTACTGACGATGCCTTCGGCCATTTCGGCGGGGCAGGCCCGGTAGGTGGGATTGGTCAGTTTAATCGGCGTCAGGGCGGCGGCGCTGGGGGCAAGTCCTAGGCTGCTACACCAGAGGAGCAGACTGGCCAAAACCATCGTGAACGTTTGCTTGAAGGGGCGCATGGGGGGCCTTGGGGAGAATTTGTGAACAAATGTTGCTGCTATCTTAAGCTTACCAGGCCGAGGCTTACCCTGAAGTTTTGCACGCCTGGTCTAGAATGGGAACCGATCGCCTGTGAGCTCAAACCCACCCTAAATTTTTTATGAAACCCTTCATCCATTTGATCGCCACCAGTATTGTCGCCCTTTGGGTGGGGGCGATCGCCTTGATTTCGGTGCAGAATGCCACGCCTGTGGCGATCCAGCTGTTTTCCTTCCAGACGGTGAGTATTCCCTTCGGACTGCTGTTGGCCCTGACGGCGCTGCTGGGGATGGTTGGGACGGCGCTGCTGTATTTCTTGGTTTCTGTGGATTTGCTCTAGGCGACCATGGAAAACTGGTTCTTGCCGAGCTTCTTGGCTTCATACATGGCATTGTCGGCAATTTGCAGGAGTTCTTCGGCTTCTTCAGCGTCGTTGGGGTAGATGCTGATGCCGATACTGGTGGTGACTTGGACCCCATGGTGATCGAGGGAGAAGGGTTCGCTCAGGGTTGAGAGAATCTTCTGGGCCACCCGCTGGACCTCTTCATAGCCAGGAATGGCGGGCAAAATCACCACAAACTCATCGCCCCCTAGGCGGGCGACGGTGTCACTCGATCGCAGACAGGTGGAAAGCCTTCTGGCCACAGCCTGCAAGAGCAAGTCTCCCACACCATGGCCGAGGGTGTCGTTGACGGCCTTAAAGCCATCGAGGTCGAGGAAGAGTAGGGCTATCTGCTGTTTACCCTGACGCGCCCAGACCAGGGCCTCGACGAGACGCTCATTGAAGAGTTTGCGGTTAGGCAACCCTGTGAGGGAGTCATGGTTGGCCAGGTAGCTGAGGTGGTCCTGGGACATGCGGAGCTGGGCATTCGATCGCGACAGTTCCGCCGTGGTGCGTTTGAGCGCATCTTCAATGGACTTGCGTTTGGTGATATCGCGAATCACACCCACGAGCAAAACATTTCCGGCACTGTCACGGTGCAGCGATCGCTTGGTGGCGATATGGTACTGGAGTCCCTGGAGATTGGTGAAGGTTTCCTCGTTCTCCTGCTCAATCTGATGACGGAACACCCAATCATCCTGGTCCCAAAACTCCTTGGCCTGGGCGGTGGGAAAAATCTCATAGACCGATTGGCCTAGTAAGGACTCGATCGGCTTGCCCACAAACCTTGCATAGGCTTCGTTGATCACGATCCAGCGGTGATGCTTATCCTTCACAAAGACTGGATCGGGAATCGAGTTGATGATCCGGTGTAAAAACTCCTTCGATCGCTTCAGTTCCTCCTCCGAATGGGCAATGTAGCCCGTCACCACCGTTGCCGCCGTCACCAGACCGAGCAAGGGCGGCACCACGGGCACCACCCAACCCGCCAAAAAGGCCAGAAACCCCATACCGACCAGGACCATACTGCCCCCAGTGATCGCCAGCAGAGACTTTGGGGGGGTACGCAACCGCCAACTGACCGTGGTGCCCAGCCAGGACCACAGCAGAATCCAACCCCATTCGATGGGCTCGGGCAGGGCATGCAGGAGCGATCGGTTGTCCTGCACCGCACTAATAATCTGGCTGATGAAATTGGCCTGGAGTTCTACCCCACTGCCGGTACCGTAGGGCGTGTTGGCGGTGTCGTTGAGACTGCTGGCGATGGAGCCGATCAGGACAATGCGATCGCGCAGGCGGGCGGGATCAACCTTACCCTCCAATAGGTCCATCAGCCGAATGCGTGAAAAACTGCCGGGCTTGCCACGAAAGTTGGCCAGCAACTGGTAGGCCCCGGCATTGGCCCGATTGTAGATGCCGTCATTGGGTTTGAACTGGGAAAACTCGACGTTGCCCAGTTGCAGATGACTGGGATCGCGCCTTGAGGGTTGGGGTTCTAGCTTGAGATGGAGCAGGGCTAGCTTCAGGGCAAAGCTTTCGTATAGTTTGCCGTCGGCGGTCCAGTAAAGGATCGATCGCCGCACCCGCTGATCGTCGTCGGTGATCACATTATTGAAGCCCACCTGTTTCTTTTGGGCCAGCAGAGGATTGGGGCCGACGCCGCTGGTGGTACTGTCCTGGAGTTTGGCAATGCCGATTAGATTGGGTAGGCGTTGGAAGGTTTGTTTCAATTCCGTGGCTGCCGGGGCGACGGCAAAGTTGCGGTAAATATCCAGGCCGATCGCCTTGGGTTTGGCCTGGTCAATGCGATTGAGCAGATCGCTGAGCTGGGCATCGCTCATGGGCCATTGCTGGAGGCGATCGAGGTCCGACTCCTCCACCGTCACCAGCACAATCCGCTCATCCACAGTCTCCGCTGGCCGCCAGCGAAACATCTGGTCATAGAGGGCAAACTCGCCTATTTGCAACACCCCGGCCATCCGCAGCCCAATAATCCCCGCTGCCACCCCACTGGCTGTGATCCAGACACGACCGCGCTGCCAAACTGTCTGAAGTCCAGCTTTCCAGAGGGCGGAAGCGTTGACGGGGGATGGGACCATGGGTCGTTATCAAGCGGGCAATTGATCTTATGGCAAATTAAACAGGCCTCCCAATTCTAGACTGAGGTGGTTCGTTGCTCCACCCACTGGATGACCTGTTTTCCGAGCGTAACGCTGCTTAGACGATCGATTTCGCGGATTCCCGTGGGGCTGGTGACGTTCACTTCAGTCATCATGCCGCCGATCACGTCGAGGCCGACAAAGTAGAGGCCATCTTGTTTGAGTTTTGGGCCGACTTGGGCGCAGATCTGGCGATCGCGATCGGTAATATCGACGGCGTCGGCCCGCCCACCCACGGCCATGTTGCCCCGGAAGTCTGAGCCCGTGGGGACTCGATTGACGGCACCAATGGGTTCCCCGTTCAGCATCAAGATCCGTTTGTCCCCGAGTTTTGCGTCCGGCAGGTAGGTCTGGACCATGATCGGCAGGCGGCCCTGGAGGGTGCTGATCTCAAGGAGGGAGTTGAAGTTGCGATCGCCCGGCTCCAGGAATAAGATCCCTTCGCCACCTTTGCCGCCCAGGGGTTTGAGCACTACGGCGCCATGCTTGTCGAGGAAGTCGCGGATCACGGCTTTATCTTGGGTGACGATCGTGGTGGGAATCGCTCCGGTGAACTGAAGGGCGTAGATTTTTTCGTTGGCGGCGCGGATACCCTGGGGATTGTTGAGGACCAGGGTTTTGGTCGGATCGACGTAGTCCAGAATGTAGGTGGCGTAGAGGTAGGCCGTATCGACGGGCGGATCGGTGCGCATGAAGATCGCATCCAATTCCTCAATGGGTGCAAACACCGTCTCTCCAAGGGTAAACCAGTCGGGCACTGCAATCCAGCGGTTTTCGCCGAGCTTGACGGGGGTGAGAGTGACGCGCTGGCGTTTGGCCCAGGCTTTGCCTTCGACTATGGAGAGGTCGCTCGCTTGGGTGATCCAGACTTCATGGCCCAGGAGCTGCGCGGCCTCCATCATGGCGACGCTGGAGTCGTGGGTGGGGTCGAGGCGATCGATGGGGTCGATGATAAAAGCCAGTTTCACAGGGGGTAAGCCAAAAGGGGTCAGGGCTTATTTAGCGCCTGAGGTGCGATTGACTAAACGCCTGCCAGCATGGGTTCTAGTTTGCCTGCGCGATCGAGGGCATGAATATCGTCGCAGCCGCCAATGTGGGTGCCATCAATGAAGATCTGGGGCACGGACTTGCGGCCCCCGGTGCGCTCGGCCATTTTATCGCGGCCTGCTTCGTCGCCGTCGAGGTTGTATTCGGTGTATTGGACGCCCTTGCTATCGAGGAGTTTTTTAGCTCTAATGCAGAAGGGGCAGGTGGTCCAGATGTAGATTTCGACGGTTGGGGCCATAGGACAAAGCTCGGGGTATTTACAAAACTACATTCATTCTATTCGCCCCATCCGCTTGTTGCATAGTTGACGAGTTGGCAGAGGCGTTGGCCGGAGGGTTTCGAGGCCGAGGTTTTCCTGGGCGGAGATGAAGAGGGCCTGGGGAAACTCTTCGCGGGCCTGCATGAGACGATCGCCGTCCACCTGGTCCATTTTATTGAAGACGACGAGGGTGGGTCCGGGGGCGATCGGCATCTGGGCCATGATCTGCATGACGGAGCGAATTTGGCTGTGCCAGGCTGGATGGGACAGATCGACTAGGTGCAGCACGGCATCGGCTTCGGTGACTTCTTCGAGGGTGGCTCGGAAAGCATCAACGAGGGCAGGAGGGAGTTCATGGATGAATCCCACGGTGTCGGTGAGCAGGAACTGCTGGGGCTCTTCGGTTTCGGCGTTTTGTACCGTAATCCGGCGCGTGGTCGGATCGAGGGTGGCAAACAGTTGGTCGGCGGCATAGACGTCGGCGTTGGTCAGTCGGTTGAGCAGAGTGGATTTGCCCGCATTGGTGTAGCCGACGATGGCCACGGAGGGAACTGTCTCATGCTGGCGCTTTTGGCGAAGGCGGGCGCGGTGGGCTTGGAGCTGGTTAACTTCGCTCTGGAGGCGGTAGATCCGTTTTTGGATGGCCCGGCGTTCGGTTTCGAGTTTGGTTTCACCGGGGCCTCGGGTGCCGATCCCGCCCCCGAGGCGGGACATGGCTTGGCCGCGTCCGGTCAGGCGGGGCAGCATGTATTCGAGCTGGGCCAGTTCTACCTGGAGTTTGCCCGCTCCGGACTGGGCGCGTTGGGCGAAGATGTCGAGGATCAGTTCGGTGCGATCGACGACCCGAATTCCAACCACGGCTTCGAGGTTGCGGACTTGTACGGGGGAGAGGGCGCGATCGAATACCACGAGGTTTGCGCCGATGGTCTGGGCCACCAGGGCCATTTCCTGGACTTTGCCTTCGCCGATTACGGTTTTGGGATGGGAGCGGGGCCGTTTTTGCTGGAGTACTTTGAGGACTTCGCCGCCTGCGGTTTCGACGAGGCGGGAGAGTTCTTGGAGGCCGTCTTGGAAGCGGAGGGTGCTGAGGTCTGCGGTGTGGAGGCCGACGACGAGGACGCGATCGTTTTCGCCGTCGATGTTTTGGGCGATGTAGTGTTTTGGAATTCGGCTTCGAGGTTTTCGACGAAGTCAATTAGGTCTTGTTCGGCGATGGCGTCGATGCTGGTGGGGGGTGAGACGGTCCAGTTGGCTTCGGGGTGGGGTACTAAATGGGCGATGTAGGCGGATTTGACAAATCCGGTTTGGCCGCCGCCGCGTTTTTGGAAGCCGCCGCCGCTGAGGGTGAGGGTGACGAGGGCATCTAGGCGCTGCATGGCCATGGCGGTGAGGGAGGATTCGTTGGGGGGGTCGAGTTTGGAGGCTGGTGGCGATGCAGCGGATGCCGCTGAGGCGATCGGCTCCGTAGCGTGGGAGTTCGAGGACGGGGATTTGGGTTTGGCGGGGGGAGCCGACGCCGACGCGGATGACTTGGCCTCGGCGGTTGATGTAGGTGCAGATGGGTTCGCCGAGTTCGCTGCTCACGGAGGCGAGGCGCTGGGCGAATTCGGGGGTGGTGATGGCGTCGCCTGGGAGGCGTTGGTGGTAGAGGTGCTGGAGTTTTTTGAGTTGGCTGGGCTTGAGCCCTTGGAGGTTGCCGTAGATGGTTTCGATAAGGTTCTTGCCTAAATCAACTGGCTCTTATTGTAGTGCGGTATACGTGCGGGTGGAGGTTTTGGGTTGGATGGGATTTGGGTTGGGGGGAAGTGTCAGTCCGATGGTGGCGAATTTGCTAGTCGGCTGCGATCGGTTGGCTTGGCTGCTGGCGCTGGGCGATCTGGAGCAGTAGTCTTAAGGCTTCGTTGACTGATGCATCGGTGGGAAAGGCTTGGGCGATGTCAGGATCTAGGAGAACTAGGTTTGTTCCGGCTCGATATCTTTCAACGTACTTGCCTCTGATGCCTCCGGTCATCTTGGAGAAGTCGTATTCAGGGCGTAGTTCATCTTCTAGCTCATCAACTTCCTTCTTCATAGAATCTCCTTTCATGGCGATTGGCGCTTCGAGCGCTGATGATTCGAGTCCGATTTTGTTTCTCTTGTTGCTGTGGATAACATCTGTATCGTAATGATGTCTCCTTGATTTTGATATGGCGATGAGGTCTATCTCATTCAGTCGGCAAGGTTTTGGGTGGTAGATGCAATCAGTTCTGGAGGAAGGTAGCTTATCTAAATGTGCGATCGAGATATTTAGTGTTAAGAAATTGATAACAAAATCAACGAATCGTTTCGTCACTAGTGGTTAGTCAGGGGTCAATTGAGGGATGAATAAGATTAACCATCCTCCCTCTCGCCAGACACCATGCCCAAGAAAAAGTATATTGTCACTCTCACCTCGGAAGAACGTCAGCATCTAGAGCAG
>JAAUSA010000173.1 GCA_012031975.1 Alkalinema sp. RU_4_3
CGGATCGATCCGGAGAATTTTACCAGAGAGATTGTCGATATCTTGAACTCTGACAGCGCGGGGATCGACTTGGTTGTAAGATGCTCCATCGCCATTACTAACGTACAAGGCTCCATCTTTGCCAAATTCGACCGCGCCAATGGCATGAGATTCGCTATCGGCATTCAGAAAATCTTGGAGATTGGTACCATCGGGGAGGATCCCCGCAGGTGTTTCGGTCAAGTCTTCGGGACTATTGACAAAGGCGCTGAAATTGTTCCAGGTGCTATTTTTACCGAGAATTACGACCTCACTATCAGCGATCGCTGTGGTATAGTTTGTCGCTGGATCGGCGGTAATTCTGGTCAAGCGGCTGGCGCGATTGCCGATCGCATTCTCTTGCCGCTAAACCACTATTTTGAGCGGCTTCTGGCGGATCGTAGGTGTACAGAATATACAGGTAGGGTCGCCCATGGCAAACTGCGGATCGATCGCCAAACCCAGCGCCCCACGATCGCGAATGCCGTTCACTTCCCCTGACAAATCCACAAAGGGTTTCGACTTGAGTTTATATTGGCCATTTTTATCGAGGTCCTGGGTGTCCGCCACCTGAAGTACCCCATCCTGTTGGAGTATGAACATATAGCGGCCATCGGGGGTCCATTCGATCGCCGTGGGGGTCGTTAAACCCTGGACTAGTTTTTTGCGATCGAAGGAGCCTGGGTCAGAATCGAGTATGTTTAGCAACGCCGTATTCTGGTTGCCGATGATGCCACCGGTGGGTTCACTGAGCGATAGGTTGAGGGTTTCATTGCGCTCTCCTAACCCGTCTTTAATCAGCGTAATTTCCACCGTCTGAGTACTCTGACCATCCAAAAAGGTAATCACCTGATCGATCGCCGTATAGTCACTGCCCGCCACTGCCGTACCATCAGCGGTTTTGAGCCGAACGGAACCCGCTCCAAACAGAATTCCCCCCCGCTTGACTTCAATAATCGCCTTACCCTCGGACTCCGGTGCACTGTATTCCGGCTGGGCGATTGTATAGGTGGCATTGGCATCATCGTCAACGATCGTCACATTGGCCGTACGAATTAAGCCGACCCCAGCACCGATCCCACTTCCCAAACTGACCCCGAAGATTTCACTGCCCTCGGCGATCGTGTCATTGAGCAATGGAATATCAATGATGGCCGTGGTTTGGCCATCTTCAAAGGTGGCTAGGCCCGTTTGGGTCCCTGTGTAATCGCTGCCGTCGGTGGCACTCTCTTGAACCGTGCGATAGGTAACGGTGGCGACGCCTTGGCTGCCGTTTTCGCGGACGAGTTTAATCCGGGCGGTGGCGTCGGCTTCGCGCACTTCATAGCTATTGGTATCGAGGCGGATCACCCCCCATTGAGGGGCACCGTGCTGTAAAGCTGCGACTGAGGAACAATTTCTTGGGCCTGACTGCGACTAAACCAGCCCAGTTTTGCACTGGCACCGCCGCCGTTTTCGTAGTATTCCACGGAAATGTTATAGCGTTCCCCGGCCCTCAGGGCAATGCCTGTACTGTTAATGGTCGTCGGGGGCTGATTGACTAGGCGATCGATAATCACCTGCCCATCCACCGTCACCCGCACCCCATCATCGGTGGTGGTGAAGAAGGTGTAGGTGTCGTTGTATCGCGGCTGCACCTGGCCCGTCCAACGCACGGAGAAGGTATCCGGGGCAATCCGCGCATCCGGGGACCCAAGCCCCCATTCAAAGTTGACGGTTTTATCCACACGGGACAACACAGGCGTGGTGAAATCGCGATTGTCAAAATATTCGCCCTTCAGCCCATCTCCCGTGCCATTGGTTTCACTGCCCGTGGTGGCATAGAGCTGGGACTTGGGAATCACCTGGCGGAACTGGCTGGCGCTGGACCATTCCAATTTAGATCCGGCATTGCCAAAGCGATCGTAATATTCCACCCGCAGGTCATACTTCTGACCCTTGAGCATCTGGAACTGGCCCGATCGCGTCGTCGGCCCCTGGTCCACAAAATTATCGATAATTAACTGCCCATCTACAAACAATCGCACCCCATCATCACTGGTGGTGTAAAAATTGTAGATCTCATTGTACTGGGCTTCTACTTGTCCTGTCCAACGCACAGAAAATGTATCCGCACCAATGGTGGCATCGGGGGCGCCATTGCCCCAATTAAAATTCAGGGTCGGGTCCACACGGGTGAGCTTAAGATCCGTAAAATCGATCGTATCAAAATATTCACCCCGTAACCCAGTCCCAGTCCCCACCACTGGACCTGTGCCTCCATCCGGCGTCATCGTACCAGGTCCAAAGGTCCAATTCTCGATCGACTGACTATTGCTACGTCCCCCCGTACCCGCTGTAAACCCCACATAGGCTTGATTCCCCACATAGGCGGCTAGATCGATCGTCGTCGCAAGCGCCACCGTGGCAGGTTTTACCGCTGTATTGGACAGCGAAACCGTGAGCCGATTATTCCCCCCGTTGTATTCCACCCAGGCATTAATGGCCTCGCCACTGTTGAGATCTAAATCCACGACCTGATCGGTATAGGAATTATTGAAATCACCATTGGTTAGAATTGAAATGTGATTGCCATTGGGATCAGAAATGCTATTTTGGTAGGTATCGAACTGAATCGCTAAGCTATTGCCCAAGCCCCCATAGCCCACACCGCCGCCACCGCTACCGAGTCCACGGGCACCACTGCCTGCATTTTGCAAAACCAAGGCAAAGCCATCGGCACCATTGGTACCGCCCCCTAGACGAAACTGAAACTGGCTTTGGAAGGAGGTATTGGCATCAACGCTGTAGGCACTGCTGGTAAAGGCACTGCCGCGCTGCCCGCCCAAATTGGGAGTTAATTGCAAAGTACTATTGACTAGACTGGCATTGCCATTGAGCTGTAAACCATTCGCATTGGCAAAATTATTAAAAACCAACGGGGTGTCAAGAGAAATTGGCATGGGAAAGGACGCCTCAAGGAACAAGAGTTAAGGAATGCTATTCTCCCAGTCGTTGGTAGATGGATGCGATCGGACCATGAATGTTGCTTGGAACGGGAGACTTTAGACTGGGAATACCGACTTCCTAAGTAGAAAAATCAGTAAATTGAAATTAACATCTCGCCCAAGGAAAATCTGCAAATTTCCGCCGTCTTAATCAGAAAACCGCGAAATATGGGTTTATATCCTGAGAAAGTTCAAAATCCAGGCCCCCATCTATAACCTAGGTTAGAGGCCTTAGCCCAAACCCAGACCATGTATCAACCCTGCGGTAGAGCTTGTCTGTCCCTCTCTATTTCCCTAGGAGGAGTAAAAGCCCGATTACCCCTCTCTAAAAGGTTATGCCCCAATGAAAAAGCTCCAGCAATGCTGGAGCCTTACGCAATTATGCTTAGGATGGTTGCGCTATTTCAGGTTGTAAATTAGACCGGACGCCAGCGACCAATCTGGCCACCTGCTGGACCTGCAATCTGGACATAATAGAGGCTGCCATCGGGGGCCGTGGTCAGATTCACCACCCCAAACAGGTTGGTTGCCACCGACAGGACATCCTTCACGCCTGAGCTAGGATCGGCCGTGGTATTGAAGGAGAGGGCATTGACCACGCCTCGGCTTGCATCTGCGATGAAGAAGGTATCCTTATAGAGACCACCGCCCTGGTAGAGGCCACCGGAGCCCGCGACAATTGCGTTACCTGTATTGGGAACACGGTAGCTGTAGATGGGCTTGAAGGCGGTTTGGCCTGCGGTGCTGTTGTAGAACGCATTGGCTCCCCCGAAGCCGTTGTAGGCGACGGTATTGCCATTGCCTTCAAAGTAGGGCCAGCCGAAGTTGCCGCCTTTGCCGCCTGTGTTGAGTTCTTCGGCACTGAACCAACCCACATCGCCCACGATCGTCTTGATATCGGTCGCTGTGCTGTCGGGGGTGAAGGTGAAGCGGAAGGGATTGCGGAAGCCTAGCTGGTAGACCTTCGATCGGTTGCTGGTCAGGTCACCGCCCTCGACAAAGGGATTGTCGGCGATGCCTTCTCCGGTTTCGGGGTTGATGCGCAGTAGCTTACCGCTGAGGTTGTTGACATCCTGGACACGGGGGGCACGACGATCGGCATAGTTGTAGGAGGTACCATCCCCAACGGTGACATAGAGGTTGCCATCGGGGCCAAACTGGACGTCTCCGATCGAGTGGGACTGGCTATCCCCACTGATATAGTCCTGGACCCAGGTGCCATCGAGTTGATTGGTATTGAAGTTCCAGGTGCCTGTGGCGATGCCCGAAGGTTGACGGTTTTGGGTGATGGGGGTGTCTGGGGTACTGTCAATGTCTTGGGTGTACTGGGCTAGGCTGTTTTTGCCCAACAGGATCAGTTCCGAATTCGGGACCGCTGTGATTACACCATTTACCAATTGGGCCGTAAAGCGACTTAGGCGAGCGGGGCGATTGTTGGAGGTATCCTTGGCCAGTTCAGGTGGATCGTAGGTGTAGGAAAGGTAGATGTAGGGAGTTTGACCTGGGCCAAACCCGAAGTTCGGGTGGAGTTCGATGCCAAGGAGGCCGCGATCGTTGGCTCCGCTGTTGACGATCCCAGTGATATCGATGAAGTCCTGGGCCTGTTGGTCGTAGAGGCCTGCGGCATTGCGCTTGGAAACCTTGACGGTCCCGGCTTGCTCCGCGATGAAGATGTAGTCCCCAGTCGGTGTAAATTCTATGGCGACGGGTTTGGTCAGGTTGCCATTATGGGCTTTCTCCCGGACGAAGCTATTGGAGACGTCGTTATCTGCAATGCTCAGGATGGCGGTCGTCAAGCTATTGCCGGGGGTGAAGACGCCGCCGATCGGGTTGCTGAGGGTCAAGTTAATGGTTTCATTGGCTTCAGAGATGGCGTCATCGGTAATAGCTACGGTGAAGGTTTTGGTGATTTCCCCAGGGGCAAAGTTGATGATGCCTGTTACGGTGGTGTAATCCGCCCCCGCAATGGCTGTCCCATTCGATGTGCTGTAGGTGACGCTGCTGGGGCCAAGGGTGTTGCCTGTGCGATCGACGGTGATCGTGGCGAGGCCACTATTTTCATTGACTTGGTAGTTGGCCTGCTTGAAGGTGAAGCTGGCGGGGGCATCGTCATCAATGATCGTGATCAGGCCCGTGCGACTAATCCCTAGGGGAATGTTGCCATCAATGGCTTGAATCCCAATACTAAAACTTTCTGTGTTCTCGCTGAGGGCGTTATCCACGATCGGAATTTCGATAGTTTTTAGCACATCCCCAGGGGCGAAGGTGACACGGGTGGGATTGGGTACGATGTAGTCGCTGCCTGCCGTGGCGGAGACGCCTGTGATCACAATTTCAAAGGTGCCTGTGCCGCTGGTGTCACCATTGCGGCGAACTTCAATGACAGCGCTGCCACCGTTTTCGGCGATGCTCAAGCCATTGGTTGCCAGGATCACCTCTGGGCGAGAGTTGGCGTAGAGCTGGCTTTGGGGAATGATTTGTTTCGCTTGGCTGGCGCTGGCCCAGGATAGCTGGGAAACGGCATTGCCGAAGCCATCAAAATATTCCAGGACAATATCGTATTTTTTGCCAGATTCCAGGGTGATCGGGGCGCTGCCATGCTCGGTTACACCCTGGGGAACGAACTGGTTGATGGCCAGTTCCCCATTAATATAAAGCCGGACGCCATCATCGGAACTGGTAAAGAATTGGTAGGCCTCATTATAGAGGGGCTGGATCTGGCCAGACCAGCGGACGGAAAAACTCTCTGGACCCACACCAAGGGCTGGCGCGCCTGCTTGCCAATCGAAGTTGACGGTTCTGTCGGTGCGGACTGCTTTCAGGTTGGTGAAGTCGGCATTGTCGAAGTATTCACCTCGGAGGCCATCGCCGTTGCCCACCGATTGATTGGTAGTCTCAAATTTCCAATTAGAAATGGTTTGACGGCTGCTCAGGGCTCCGGTGGCGGCGGTGAAGCCCACATAGGCCTGGTCCCCGACGATCGCTGCCAAGTCAACCGTTTCTGTAAATATGGCAGTGGCTGGTTTGGCTGTGCCATTGGAGAGATAGATGCTGAGCTTATTGCTGAGGCCGTCGTACTCTAGCCAGGCTGTGTAGAGATCGCCATTATTGAGATCAACATTCAGTGCCTTGGCATTCGAGTTCGTGACTTCACCGTTTCTCAGCAGGGCGATGCTATTGTCGCTGGGATCCAGGTCGCCATTTTTGTAGGTGTCAAACTTGATGGCGAGGCTGCGATCGAGCCCCGCATAGCCAACCCCACCTCCACGCCACCTAGGGCTGTGGTCGCTGCGCCGTTGTTTTGCAAGATGAAGGTAAATCCATCGCTGCCCAGGGTGCCTGCCCCTTGATCAAGGCGGAACTGGAACTGGGTATTGAATCCAGTGAAACTGTTGACTTTGAAGGCATTGTCATAGAAGGCGCTCGATCGCTGCAAGCTGCCCAACCCATTGGTTAATTCGAGCTGTCCACCGACTAATTTATTGGCACTGCCATTGAGGGTGATGCGATCGCCTTCCAAGGGATTATCTAAGGTCAAGCCAACGGTGGGGGCTGGCGCAGCCCCTAAGCGGGCATTATTACTAGTAAAATTCCAGTTGAGGATTTCCTCGGTGGAGGAGAAGGCACCACTGGCACCCATGAAGCCAAAGTAGGCCTGCTGGCCCACCAGATTTGTCAGTTCAATGGTGGTTGAAAGGATTGCTTCGCCCGGTTTAGTGCTGTTGTTACCGAGATAAACGTTAAGCCCATTGGTAATGCCGTCATAGTCAATCCAAGCCGTTAGCACCTCGCCGCCGTTAATGTCAAAGGGGGCCGCTTGAGTGGCGAGGGGCGTAAAGATATTGCCGTTGCTGTAGATGCCGATGCTGTTGTCGTTGAGGTCTATTCCCTCATTCTTATAGGTATCAAACTTAATGGCCAGGCTGTTAGAGATGCCACCATAGCCCACACTACCCCCAAAAATCCCGATAGCAGAAGCTGAGGGGGCCGCATTTTGCAGTACAAAAGCAAAGCCATCGGATCCGTTGGTGCCATTAATGCCACCCATCCGGAACTGGAACTGCGTGCTGAAGGAAGTACTGCCATCCACCTGAATGGCAGTATTGTAAAAGCTACTACCACTCTGATTCGTTGTGTCGGGAATCAACTGCAATACATCGGCAAATTGTCGCGCATTCCCATTAAACCAAAGGTCGCTGGTGTTGGAGAAGTCACGATAATTGAAACTGGGATTCATGGAATTACCTAAGATGACGATATAACGCTTGCAGTTAGTTAAGCGATTGGATTCAGGAACGGATACTGCAACATATAGAAAGGCCTTAGAAACTTATGCTTAGCGAATGAGCTAAACCTAGCGTTCTTGGAAGGCGAATTAACATTGCCCACTGCCCGATCGGGAAAGAGGACAAATTGTTCTTCGCCTTGTTCGGAGAATGGTAGGTTCCCCAACCCTGACATTGCAAAGGGTGACTTACATTTCCTAGAGGCGATCTCAGAAGAATTACCTCCCAAGCCACCCGGTCGTAACTAAATCTAGGCGTAACTCAGTTTGAGCGTAGCAAAGGACAGACGACCCAGGCTAATCCCAGGAACAACACGGGTGCCTTTTGAAACACCCTTGCCTCTGTGTCTACTAAGTTATCATCTATAACGCCTACTGTTCAGTACTTTCACCGAAACTTGATATGGCGGCCTTAATATGAAGATCTACATCACGGTAGATTTTATATTTCTTGGCTATCTTCCGGAAGATAGATCTTTTTCACGTCTTTTTAGCGTAGATAGGCAATGGTGACACCACTACCCCCTTCCTTTGGGGGCGCTGCTTCGAATCGAACAATCCGATGGTGCTGTTTGAGAAATTCATGGATCCCGAGGCGCAGCTTACCCGTGCCATGGCCATGGATGATCCAGAGGGTGTCGTAGGCGGCGGCAAGGGCACGATCGACCACAATCTCAGCATCTGCCACACGACTGCCCCCGCACATCAACGGTGTTGCTTTCCCGTACGGATAGTGAGTATGGGGGGCGGGGGGGCTCTTCGGCTGCGGGCGGGGCAGCTTTAGGCGGTGGGGCAGGCTTCTGGACCTTTTCACCCTTGAGGGATTCGACTTCTTCGATCGCCAGGGTCATTTTCATGATGCCAAAACGCACTGTTAGATCGCTGAAGTCATCGGCAATTGCCAAGACTTCAGCGGTCTGTCCCAAACGCGGGATCCTGACTTTAGTCCCGACCTTGGGGAGATAGCCCGGTTTGGTTTTGGCGGGGGGCTGTTGGCGCGAGGGGAGGTGCTTATTGGCAAGGCGATCGATTTGCGATGTCGCTTCTTGGGCCTCTTGGGCAGTGCCGCCCCGTTGGAGCTGGCGGATCACCTTGGCGATTTCGGACTTGGCATCGAGTATTGATTTCTGGACGGCCTCTTCCTGGGCCACTTTAATGTCTCGCTCGCGTTCCTTCAGTTTGGCGGCGCGATCGGTCACTTGTTGGTAGAAGAATTCGGCCTGCTTAATTAATTTCTCCGCCTCCAGGGTTTTGGCCTCTTGGTCGCGGCGTTGGGCTTCGAGTTCGGCGATCACCTGGTTGAGATCGGCGTTGGCGGTGCCGACTTGGACCTTGGCGGATTCGATCACCGCTTCTTTGAGGCCCAAACGGCGGGCGATCGTCAGGGCATTCGATCGCCCCGGAATCCCCCACATCAGTCGGTAGGTGGGTGAGAGCGTCACGTCGTCAAACTCCACGGAGGCATTTTCAAAGCGATCGTCTTGGTACTTTAATGCCTTGAGTTCGCCGAAGTGGGTGGTGGCAATTGTCAGCAAGGCCCGATCGGCCAGATGTTGCAGGAGGGCCGTGGCTAGGGCACTGCCTTCGGAGGGATCGGTGCCTGCCCCCACTTCGTCTAGGAGAATCAAACTGTTGCTGAGGCCCGAATTGAAACCAGCTTCATCCCCGATCGCATCGAGGATGCGGCCAATGCGGCGGATATGGCCGGAGAAGGTGGAAAGGCTCTGCTGGAGGGACTGCTCATCGCCGATGTCCGCCAGGATTTGGTCGAACCAGGGCAGCTCCACGGGTTCGCGGGCGGGGACGAAGAGGCCGACCTTGGCCATGAGGGTGCGATCGCGACGTTTTTCAAGGTGACGGTTTTGCCGCCTGTGTTGGGTCCGGTGATGGCGACGCAGCGGATCTTGGGTGGGATTTTTAGGTCCGTGGGGATGACGTCATGGCCCTCTTCGTTGCGCTGTTGCCAAACCAGGAGGGGATGGCGGAGTTGGCGAAGGGTGATGGTTTCTTGCGTTGAGTCGATGAAGCGGGGTGGGTTGGCTCCGAGCCAGTGGCTGTAACGGGCGCGGGCGGTGGCCAGATCGATGGTGGTGCAGATGGACAGCAGGCGTTCGATATCTTCTTGGACTTCGGAGATTTGGGCGGTGAGTTCCCGGCGGACGGCTTCTTCTTCGGCCTGTTCCTGACGGAGGAGCTGGCGCATTTGGTTATTGAGGGGGACCGTGGCGTTGGGTTCTATATATAAGGTTGCGCCACTCATGGAGGTGTCATGGACGATGCCGGGGATGGCGTCCTTTTGGGGGGCCTTGACGGGGACGACGTAGCGACCGTCGCGCTGGGTGATGATTGATTCTTGGATGGCGTTAGACTGGCGCGATAGGAGTTTTTGCAGGTAGTCGTAGATGCGATCGCGCGTTGCCTTTTGTTTTTCGCGGATCCCGGCGAGTTTTGGGTTGGCGCGATCGGTGACCCGGCCCCGATCGTCGATGCAGCGGTAGATGGCCTGTTCGATTTCGGGGTAGGTGCGCAGGTCGGCGACGAGGTTTGTCAGTACGGGGATGGTTTCGGGGTGGTCGTTGTCTTCGATGGTGCGGCGGAGGCTGCGGGCTCCGCCGAGGGTGGTGGCGACATCTAGGAGTTCTTCTCCCGAGAGGATGCCTTGGAGTTCGGCGCGGGCCAGGGCGTCACCGATGTCGCGGATGCCGTCAAAGTTGAGGGATTGTTGGGTGGTTTCTAAGGCGTAGATTTCTTTGGTCTGGGCCAGGAGCTGTTCGGTTTGGGCGCGTTGGGCGGGGATGACTAGGCGTACGGCGGCGATCGCACCGAGCTTTGTGGCGGCGAAGGTGGCGAGGTGCTGGCACAGGCGGGGCCATTCGAGTAGGTTGAGGGTTTCGGTCTGGATCACGGCTCGGTGCTTGAATGATGGCTTTCTATTCTAGGCGATCGGTGGGGCGGCTGTGGTGATTGGGGCGGCTCACCTATTGTCTTGGGACGGCGATCCGGGGATACTGGACCCTATGGTTTTGTGGTTGTAGGTTTCGCCAAAACTGCACTTGTCATTTTTGGTAAAAACAACTATAACTGAGTCAATGGGGTTGAGTCCTCGATTGTGACCTTTTTTCATCTCGTAGCGAGTCAAAACTGCCGTGTTTACAACTGCCCAATCCAATGTCCCGTCGAATCAGTCCAGTGCGTTGAACCTGCCGGAAGATCTTTTTGGGGCGATCGAGGATCTCAAAAAAGAGATGAATGCGGTGATTCTGGCCCATTATTATCAGGACCCGGATATTCAGGATATTGCGGACTATCTGGGGGATTCGTTGGGGTTGGCGCAGCAGGCGGCGGGGACGGAGGCGGATGTGATTGTGTTTGCGGGGGTGCACTTTATGGCGGAGACGGCGAAGATTCTGAATCCCGCTAAGCTGGTGCTGTTGCCGGATTTGGATGCGGGTTGTTCTTTGGCGGATAGCTGCCCGGCTGATGCGTTTGCGGATTTTAAGCGGCAGCATCCAGATCATTTGGTGATTTCTTACATAAATTGTACGGCGGAGATTAAGGCGCTCAGTGACATTATCTGTACGAGTGCCAATGCGGTGAAGATTGTCCAGCAGGTTCCGGTGGATCAGCCGATTATTTTTGCGCCCGATCGTAATTTGGGTCGCTATGTGATGGAGCAGGCGGGGCGGGAGATGGTGCTGTGGGATGGTAGCTGTATGGTGCATGAGGTGTTTTCGGAGAAGAAGCTGCTGGAGTTGAAGGTGCAGCATCCGAAGGCGGAGATTATTGCCCATCCGGAGTGTGAGGTGCCGATTTTGCAGCATGCGGATTATATTGGTTCGACAACGGCGTTGTTGAATTATTGTCAGCGGAGTGAGGCTACGGAGTTTATCGTAGCTACTGAGTCGGGGATTTTACATCAGATGCAGAAGGCGGCTCCCGCTAAGCGGTTTATTCCGGCTCCGCCGATCGCGAATTGTGCTTGTAATGAATGTCCGCATATGCGGTTGAATACGCTGGAGAAGGTGTATTTGGCGATGAGGAATCGGGGGCCGGAGATTGTGATGCCTGAGGCGACTCGGGTTGCTGCTTTGAGGCCGATCGAGCGGATGTTGGAGATGAGTTGATATTTGGGGTTTCTTGTTTGTTACGGGTGTGGGTGACGGGGTGG
>JAAUSA010000174.1 GCA_012031975.1 Alkalinema sp. RU_4_3
GTGGGTGGAGTGGTGGGTTTGGGTGGATGTTGGACGGCTGGGTCGCTGTCGCTCCTTGCGAGGGCTTTTCCCTCGCGCTCCCGCTATTGGAAGGATTGACCGACGTCCCCCCAAACCCCCCTCACAAAAGTGGTATCTGTGTTTGATGGAACCTGGGTCAAGAGAAGAGGGTTTTTGAGAACTGTATTGGGGGTTTGGGAATGGGACATGCGTTAAGATAACCTTACATCCTGAGCCGATCGACTATCCAACCCATGAAACAAATTACCACCCTACTTCCTGACCCGATCGCCAATGCACTCAGCGCTTATATGGGCAGCCAACAGGCCCCATTGACCGAAGACCTGATCATCAACACCGCGATCGAACAGTTTCTCATCCAACAAGGCTTCCTCCCCACCTTCAAAAAACGCCTCACCCTCACCCCAAATCCCGAAGGTAGCGGCTACTCAGATACAGCGCTCAACCACGATCAAGCATTCCTGGACACCCACCAATGAGAGGTGTTATCGCCGATACAGGCCCACTCTATGCGGCCTACGACAAAAGCGATCGGCTTCACGCCCGCGCAGTCCAACAGCTTGCCATACTCAATCAAGCAGGAATCGCCGTCATTGTGCCCTATCCTGTCCTCCTCGAAGCCCACAGCCTCATCCTCAAACGCCTTGGCATTCCCGCTGCCTACCGACTAATTGAGGAAATCACTCAAGGCGCTGACCTGATTAACCTCACAATCAGCGATTATCAGCAAGCCGAACAACTACTCAAGCGATTCCCTGACCAAGCAATCACTCTGTTTGATGCCAGCACCTCAGTACTATCAAATCGTCTTCATCTTCCAGTCTGGACATACGACCATCACTTCGACATTATGAAAACAGCCGTCTGGAGAGATTAAAACGGAAATTGACGCCCAAGGTGGGGTTGCGACGGTTTTGAGGTGGTGGCTCAACGGCTAGCGGGCGTTCCCATCCTCCGACCTCAACCACACGCTAAGCTAAAGCAATCCACCAACTGGCATAAATGCTACCCACCACCGAAGGAATCTGGTCTTGTATGGTGAGGGTTATCCACTGGAGGAGCGATCGCCTATGACCGCCACCTTCGATCGAGCCTTAATCTGCCAGATCCGCAGAATGAGTCTGAGGAATACCTGACCCGACTCGATGCGGAGGTGTGGACAAGTCCCTTGCTGCCGCTGTTTGTCCAGGTATTTCGCGAAGTTCTGCCGGGGCGGGTACCGACGGCCCAGGAAAGCCAGAATTTTCCGCTACTTCTTGCGGATGTTTTTGGGGCGGGGCTGATGGAGGAGCTTATGACTATACTGAAGGAAAGTTTTGGATGGGATGGCGATCGATGTTACTGGTCGTGGGGTTTGTGGGATTTTTGGGATTGGGGGTCGATCGCAAATTTCCTGCCGAACCGCCCCCCGGCCCCCAATTCTGGGAGAGAAAGAGTGATTCGAAGCCCCCAGAATTGGGGGTTTGGGGGCCTGATACCAGTTGAAATCTAGGGCCGATCGTCATGTTTGCCATCGATCGACGGAGATAACTACAATGTAGCCATGGCAAAAAGGATGTGAGAAACGCCCTAATCGAACTACAACAAGCACAGCAGCCAGAGGACGAGTCATGAACCACCCCTACAGCATCTTGATTCAGTGGTCTGAGGAAGATCAGAAATACATCGCCAGCCTGCCCGAATTTGGCCCCTATGCCCACACCCATGGGAGCACCTACGCCGAAGCCCTGGAAATGGCCGAAGAAGTTCTGTCCATGCTGATTGAGTCCTACCAAGAATCAGGTAAACCCTTGCCTCAACCCGAAGTCCTATCCCTTCAAGCAGCGTAACGGACTAGGGCGATCCTCAGCCCTTCATATTTATGACTGGAAAGAGCCCGATCGCCAGCCTTCCCCGACCCAAAACTGACCACGAACCAACAGCTCAGCGCCAGTCAATAATTATTTGCCAACCATCTGTCCTATCGATCGCTACAATAGGCTTTGCATTTCAGCCCCGAAATTTATATCACCCATGGATACCGTTGATCTAAAGCGCGATATCGAACAGCTCACTCATCGCCTGGGTAAAACCCAGGAGTATCTTTGACGTTCCGGCCCTGACCGCCAAAATCCAGGACCTAGAGCAGGTCGCCTCCCAGCCAGAGTTCTGGGATAACCAAACCCTCGCCCAGGCCACACTCCAGGAACTCAATGAGTATAAGTCCCACCTAGAGAGCTTCTCTAGCTGGTCCGATCGCCTCAGCGATGCCCGCACCGGGTTGGAACTACTGGAGCTGGAATGGGATGAAGGGATGTTCGTCGAAGCCCAGGGCCATACAAAACAGCTCACCCAGGAGCTAGACCAGTGGGAGCTTCAGCAGATGCTGTCGGGTCCCTACGATGCCAAGGGTGCCCGCTTGACAATCAATGCCGGGGCCGGGGGAACCGATGCCCAGGACTGGACGGAGATGCTGCTGCGCATGTACAGCCGCTGGTCCGAGCGGAAGGGTTACAAAATTAGCACCCTGGAGATTTCTGAAGGGGATGAGGCGGGGATTAAGTCGGTGACGATCGAAATCGAAGGCCGCTACGCCTATGGCTACCTCAAGGTGGAGAAAGGCACCCATCGCCTGGTCCGGATTTCGCCCTTCAATGCCAACGACAAGCGCCAAACTAGTTTTGCAGGCGTCGAAGTGATGCCGCTGATCGACTTTGAGGTCAACCTAGAAATCCCCGACAAGGATCTGCAATATGACACCTTTCGATCGGGGGGCAAAGGCGGCCAGAACGTCAACAAAGTTGAAACAGGCGTCCGCGTCACCCATTTGCCTACCGGAATTGCCGTGCGCTGTACCGAACAACGCAGCCAACAGCAAAACAAAGAGAAGGGCCTAGAAATCCTCAAGGCAAAACTGCTGATCATTGCCCAGGAACAGAAAACCAAGGAGATTGCCGAGATCCGGGGTGATATGGTGGAAGCGGCCTGGGGCACCCAAATCCGCAACTATGTGTTCAATCCCTATCAAATGGTCAAGGACCTCCGCACCGCCCACGAAACCACGGCGATTCAGGATGTGATGGATGGCGATCTCGATCCGTTTATCGAATCCTGTTTGCGCCAGGAGAATCAGTTGGTGGAGGCTTAATCAAAAAGGAGGCGTTTCTAACCAGTAGAAACGCCTCCTCTTGTTATTAAACCACTGCCTAGCGACCTGCGAGATTCCCCGCTACAGCCTCTAGCACCTCAGCCTTAATCGGTGCCACACCAGAAACATCCAAACCGATCTGCTCAGCGGCTCCGGCAGATAGATCGAGAATGCGATCGCCCGCATAGGGACCGCGATCGTTAATTCGCACGATCACCGATCGGCCTGTGTCCTTATTGGTGACCCGCAGACGCGTTCCAAACGGCAGATGCTTATGGGCCGCCGTCATCGCATTCTGGTTAAACCGCTCACCGTTGGCGGTCAAGTTACCATCGAACCCAGGACCATACCAGGAAGCCCAGCCATTCAGCACATTGCTCACGGCATATTCACCAGTTTCTGGCTCAGAGCGGCGAGCCACAGCCACGGGCTTGCCCTGGGCAGCGGTCAGCGGCTTGGCATTTCCCAGCAGACGGCGGAGACGGTTCGCCACTTGGAGGGCGTCCTGTTCCGGGTTACGCGTGGTTTGGGCAAAGGTTGTGGCGGCATCGATGGCGGCGATCGCTGTGCCGTTCATCTCCACCACATACTGTCCCTGGGTATCGCCTGCCTTGAGAGGTTTCCAGGCAACTTGGACGGTTTCCGCGCTAACGCCAGCATTGTAAAATTGATTGATCTTGGTCGCGATCTCAGCGGCTCGGGTCAGGGAGCTGTCTGTAGATGGCGCGTTGAAAGCTTGCGGACTAGATTGGAAGGCAGCTCCGGAATCCGACTTGTAGGAGGCTGCGCGGTAGGAATTGTTTTGAGTGCTGCCGAACTTCACATCATTCTCGGCGACGGGTTGATCACTCAGAAACGTAAAGACTGGAATATTGCGAACATAGAGGGTCGCGGCCTGTTTGCCTTGGAGGCTATGGGTGTGAATTTTGGCGACCAGATCGTTGGAAGCCCGATTCACATCCTGTTGGGTTTCACCCACTTTGATAGCAATTTGGGCCTTTTGTCCGGCGCTTTGGGCTAGGACGGGGTTCGCGATCGCACTGAGTGCTGTAAAACACACCACAGCGGCGAACCCGCTTCTAAGTCGATAAATCATTTTTCCTGAGGGTAAACAGCAAGGAACAACTTCAACAATCAAGGCGTCATTAGTCATGGGTTGAAAACCTGCATAACTAGCCTAGGTCCTAGAGTCATCAAGGCACTTAAGGGAGAAAAATTTGAGAATGCCGAAGCCTGTCTCACTTTCTTCGAAACCCCAAGGTGTAGTTGGTCCGCGTCCGCAACAGCCACGCAACTTCAAGGTTAGAAACCCACCGTTACGGAACTGCAACACAGTAACATGATGCTTCGGCAAAGATAACTGGGGTATTAACCATACGCCACGAATCTTTGCGTTGCCTTCACGACTCAGAATACCCTAAGATGCTGAACCCGCAACTTTTTTGGTCCCCAAAGCCTGACATTGGACCGAAATCCCGTGGAATTACGCTATGCAATCTTCATGGAGAAAGCTTTACAGAAGCGGCTCTCCCAGGGAAGAAGGCGTAGGTAAAAGAGCCTATGTCTCAGGGTAGATGGATCCATATGTTCTGCTATCTCCCAAGGGTGACCCCAAGCCAGTACAATACTTTCCTTGCAATGGGCTTTAGGCAAGGGCGATTATGGACTACAAATCAGCGGGCGTCGATGTCGAAGCAGGTCGGGCCTTTGTTCAGCGGATTAAGGCGACTGTGGAGCGCACCTATCGACCCGAGGTGATGGGAGGGCTCGGGGGCTTTGGGGGGCTATTCAGCTTGCCCACGGGCTACAAGGAGCCTGTGTTGGTCTCTGGCACCGATGGCGTGGGCACTAAACTCAAGCTGGCCCACCAGATGAATCGCCATGACACCGTGGGCATTGATCTGGTCGCCATGTGTGTGAACGATGTCCTCTGCGGGGGCGCGGAGCCTCTGTTTTTCCTAGATTATTTGGCAACGGGGCATCTCGAACCCGCCCAACTGGCGGATGTGGTGACAGGGATTGCGGAGGGCTGTGCGCGATCGGGCTGCGCGCTACTCGGCGGCGAAACCGCTGAGATGCCGGGGTTTTACCAGCCTCAAGAGTACGATCTGGCGGGCTTCTGCGTCGGGATTGTGGAGAAGTCGAAAATTTTGGATGGCACCCAGGTGAAGGTGGGGGATGTGGCTATTGCCCTCTCCAGTTCCGGGGTCCACAGCAATGGGTTTAGCCTGGTGCGGCGGATTGTAGAGGCGAAGGGCCATGGCTGGGAAACTGAGCTGCCGGAGTTGGGCAAGCTGGGGGATGTGTTATTAACACCTACGCAGCTCTATGTCAAGCCTGTCCATGGAGCGCTAAAGGCGGGGTTGGAGATCCATGGGATGGCGCATATTACGGGGGGCGGCCTGCCGGAAAATCTGCCGAGGTGTTTGGGAGAGGGACAGTCCATCGAGGTAAACCCAGGGAGCTGGGAGGTGTTGCCGATTTTCAACTGGTTGCAGCGTGAGGGGGAGGTCAGTGATCGCGACATGTTCCACACCTTCAATATGGGGGTGGGCTTTGTCCTACTGGTGCCCGAGGCTACGGCGGACCAGACGATGGCATTTTTCAAAGCGGAGGGATTGGCGGCCTACCGGATTGGGGCTGTGGTCGAGGGTCGGGGTCAAGTTTTGGGAATTCCGGAGTAGCTACCTGTGGTCAAGACCAGAAAACAGTTCGGCCAACATTGGCTTAAAAGTGAAAAGGCCCTGGATAAAATCGTCTGGGCGGCGGAGCTGAGCAAAGAGGATTCGCTGTTGGAGATTGGGCCAGGGACGGGAATTCTGACGGCAAAACTCCTACCTCTGGCCAAGACCGTGCTGGCGGTGGAACTCGATCGCGATCTCTGCCCCTTACTCGTCAAGAAGTTTGGCGCTGTTTCAAACTTCCTACTGATGCAGGGAGACTTCCTAGATTTGAACATCTCAGGCCTCGCCCCCGCAGCGTTTTTTCCCAACAACAAAGTGGTGGCCAACATCCCCTACAACATCACGGGGCCGATCTTGACCAAACTCCTCGGCACGATTTCTAATCCAAATCCGACGCCCTACGATTCGATCGTTCTACTGATGCAGAAGGAAGTGGCCCTGCGGCTCTGCGCCAACGCTGGAAACCACAACTATGGTGCCCTATCGGTGCGCGTGCAGTATTTAGCGGACTGCGAATTTATCTGCGACGTTCCGGCCAAGGCCTTTCAGCCACCCCCCAAAGTGGATTCTGCGGTGGTAAGGATAAAACCCCGTCCGATCGCCATTCCCGCCCAAGATCCAAAGGCCCTGGAAAAACTGATCAAACTCAGCTTTGCGACCAAACGCAAAATGCTGCGAAACAACCTTAAAAGTATTATTCCGGTGGAGGCGCTCAACGAATTATTAATTGAGCTAGACCTCAATCCCCAAGCCCGTGCCGAGGATTTCGCCTTGGCGGAATGGGTGCGATTTAGCGATCGATTTGGTCAATGGCAAATCAATTCTCCCCAACCTTAATCATGCGTTCCTACAGTCTTCTAGCTCCGGCAAAAATCAATCTCTATTTGGGTATCGTGGGAGATCGCCCCGATGGCTTCCACGAATTGGTGATGGTGTTGCAAAGCATTGGCCTCGCCGATCGCGTCACTATTACTGAAACCACCCAACCCGGCATTCATCTCACCTGTAGCGACAGCGAAGTTCCCCAGGATGACACAAACCTCGCCTACAAAGCGGCGGATTTAATCTACCAGCGCTTTCCTGAGGTGGCCAAACGCCAATCGGGGGTTTCTATCGCGATCGACAAACAAATTCCCATGGGTGCGGGCCTTGCCGGGGGCTCCGCTGACTGCGCGGCGGTGTTGGTCGGCATGGATCTGCTCTGGGATCTCGGCCTGACCCAGTCAGAACTGCAAACCCTGGCGGCGGAGTTGGGTTCCGACATCCCCTTCTGCGTTGGCGGTGGCACAGCTCTCGCCACGGGCCGAGGGGAACTGCTCGATCCCCTACCCGATCTCGACAACCTCCACCTGGTCCTCGCCAAATACCGCGATCTGCCCGTCTCCACCCCCTGGGCCTACCAAACCTTCCGCAGGACCTTCGGTACCGAGTACCCCACCACGCCCGATGCCTTCATTGCAAAACAGCAGGCCCTGCGATCGAGCCAAATGCTCCGTGCCATCGCCGATCGCAATCCTGATGCCATTGCCCAGCATCTCTACAACGATCTAGAGCGGGTGGTTTTGCCAGAGTATCCCCAGGTTCAGGCATTACGCGATCGCTTCGAGGCATTCGGTGCCATGGGTACGATGATGTCAGGCTCCGGTTCCACGGTCTTTGCCCTGTGCAAAACTGCAAGCCAAGCTGAAGGTCTAAAAATCCAAATGGAGTCGGCATTCAATGACCCTGACTTAGAACTCTGGGTGACTCAATTTCGATCGACGGGTATTCAAATCCTCTAGGTCTCCCCAAGCCATGGCTCGCGAACTATTCTGAAGGTGATGGAAGCATTGGGGCTAAAGTTGCGGGCAGAAGTGATTTCTGTAGAGGCCGATCGCGCCGAATCTATTGAAGCTTAAGCTATATTCCAGCGTGGCCTCTCGATCGACCTATTATCCCAAACTCGGTAACCAGCCAAAAATCTGAGTAACGGTTAAATTAAGGGCGATGTCTTCCAAGACAGGTAATGTTCCCTCACCTTGGAATAACACCAATGGCCGATCGGGCCAAAAAACCATAATCAACCGTTCCTCCGGATCAATTAACCAACCCAGCCTTGCGCCTTCCTGCAAGCAGGCTTGAATCTTGGCAATTAATTTGGTGGTGCTTTGGTCCGGGGACAAAATTTCGATCAGCCAATCCGGTGGACCACTGACAGGCTGATTGCCGATCGGCATCCGATCGCGACTCAACACCGTCACATCGGGCACCACTGAATGATCGCTCAACAGACACCGTAGTTCCGGGAATGCCTCATAGTCTCCATCGGCGCGATCGATCGCCCCCACCAACCGCTTCTGTAAAATACTGTGATGGAAGGCTGGCATGGGTTTCTGACTCACCACTTGTTCAAATAGTTCCCAGGCTGGAGATTCCTCCAGATTCGCCGATCGGAGGAACTCAGTTAGGGTAATAGTTGGGCGGGGTTTCGCTTGTACCATAGGAATATCCTAGCGCAAAACTCCTGCTGCCCCTCAAACATCTGCGATCGATCGACTATACTAGAGGAGCCCCTGGTGCAAAAGCGATCGCCACAGGATAATAGGGTCACATGTACTAGTATCTTACAAGTATCAAATCCCATGAATACCTCGAAAATTGATTGGGCGCGAGTGGATGCAATGACGGATGATCAGATTGATACGTCGGATAGTCCGGAGTTGACGGAGCAGTTTTTTGTGCGGGCGAAACGGTGGCGGAAGCGCAGAGATATGCGGAAGGCCGATCGGGCTAGGGCAGAATAGGCGGATTTTCGCTATGCTAGGGGGGATTCTCGATCTAGCCTTCCTCCATGTCTGAGTTTGATTTTCAGCGCTATCTTGAGTTTGTGCGATCGCACTATGCGGAGTCGCAGGGCTTTTACACGTCGACGGATGCGATTTTGCCGTTGAAGGTGCAGTCGGTGGAGCGGCAGGAGCGTGACCCCGATCATCAGCCTTCAGTGCAGAAGGTGGAACAGTTGCCGGTGTTAGAGGGGTTGCGGCGGTATGCGCTGGGGGAGAAGCGGGAGCATGTGCTGCTGGCGGGGCGACCGGGGTCGGGGAAGTCGATGGCGTTGCGGCAGTTGGTGGTGCAGTTGGCGGTGGCCCCCCGGCCCCCAATTCTGGGGGGAGGATGAGAGCGGCCAGATTCCGGTTTTGGTGCAGTTGAAGGGCGATCGAACTGTCCCAGAGTTGATCAAGGCAGAGTTTCGACGGGCGAAGGTTGCGGTAACTGAGTCGCAGATTGATGGATGGTTGATGCACGATCGCTTGATTCTTCTGCTCGATGGGGTGAATGAGATTCCGACAGAGGATTTGCGGCGGAAGCTGGCGGAGTTTCGGGAGGATAATTTGTCGGTGCCGATGGTCTTTACGACGCGGGACTTGGCGATCGGCGGTGACTTAGGCATCGAAAAGCGGTTTGAGATGAAGCCGTTGTCGCCGGAGCAGTTGCGGGAGTTTGTGGGGAAATATTTGCCGGAGGGTGGGAGTCAGTTATTACAGCAGTTGCGCGATCGATTGCGGGAGATGGCGGAAACGCCATTGCTATTGAAGATGCTATGTGATGTGTTTAAGCAAACGGGAGAGGTGCCGCAGAATAAGGGGGAATTATTTCGAGGGTTCGATCGGGAGTATGACAAGTTTAAGGGAATGCCTGCGGTGTCGGAGGAGTTTCGGCGGTTTAAGTCGGAGGTGCTTCAGCATTTGGCTTATACAATGATGCTAGGAGATGGGGGTGTGGATTTTGAATTGACGATCGGGCGTGGGGAAGCGGAGGGGGCGATCGAGGAGCTTGTGAAGGGGCGGGTGGATGCGCCGGGGGCGAAGGCGAAGGAATGGCTGGAGGATTTGGTGGCGCATCATTTGTTGCAGGTGGCGGCGGATGGGCGGCGGGTGGAGTTTCATCACCAGTTGTTTCAGGAGTATTATGCGGCGGAGTGGTTGTTGGGTCGGGTGCGGGGGATGGATGATGAGACTTTGGACTGTGAGTTTTGAATTTGTTGAAGTGGACGGAGACGGTGGGGTTGATGTTGGGGTTGGTGGAGGATGAGGGATTGGCGGTGAGGGTTGTGGAGCGGTGTTTAGGAGTGGATTTGATGTTGGGGGCGAAGTTGGCAGGGAAGGTGCGATCAACTTTTCAGGAGAAGACCGTTGAGCTAATTAGTAAAGCTGAAGTTGAAAATTTATTAATGATAAGCTTTCAAAACAAGCTAATTTCGGAGAAATTGTCCCTATTCCACTCGAATCGACTAAATATTCAAATGAGACTTTGCATTGGAATGTATCAGAGCTAATAGTAAAGATGAATACCGATTCTGACATTACTGTTTCCGAACTATTCAAATCCATCGAAGATTTAAACGATCTGAATAGCGAAGTTTGCGACATTGCTACGTCCATAGCAAGTCAGATTGATTCTGAAAAGTTAATATCTGCTTTACTTAATGCGATTGACAACTCAGATGGAAGTGTACGTTGGAGATCAGTATTCATATTAGGTCAAATAGGTTCTGAGACTGTGATTCCTAAACTGCTAAAGCTAATAGAATATCCTGATATTATGACGCGCAGCAGCGCAGCAGTGGCATTGGGTCAAATTGGTTCTGAAGTAGCGATTCCTTACCTAGCTACAGCAATTAATGATTTAGATTGGGGTGTACGTAGCAGTGCAGCAGCAGCCTTGGGTCAAATTGGTTCTGACATGGCTATTCTTATATTGACTAGAGCAATCAATGATTCAAATTTATTTGTGCGCTGGAATATAATACAGGCATTGGGTAAGATTAGCTCAGATTCTGCCACTTCTACTTTAATTAGGGCTATTGATGATCCAGAGCTACTTGTTCGTTGGAGCGCGGCAAATTCCTTAGGTAAGATTGATTCCGATACTGCTATTGCGGCTCTGATTCAGATAATTGACGATTCAAGGGATTCAAATATGCGTTTCGGCGCGGTGCAGGCTTTGAATACGACTGCTTCTGGTGCCAAAATTACAGCTTTGTCCAAGGCAATTAAGGATCCAGACTTAGATGTGCGTAAAGCCGCAGTAGGATCGTTAAGAAAGATTGGTTCAGAATCAGCGATTCTCAATTTAGTTAGGGGTATCAAGGATTCAGATTCATATATAAGATGGATTACAGCAGAAGCATTGAGTACATTTGAAAGTGATCGTGCTGCACATATTCTCCCCGATCTCCTAAAACTCCTCCCGACTGAATTCGGTAAAGAAGCCTTCCACGCCATCCAAGCTGTCCAATCCAACTGCAAATTCTACAACTACGAAATCCACCAAAAAGCCCAAACCCGCCACCCAGCTAAACAACAGTCTTCCCTAGATACCACGATTATTCATATCGACTATATCGCAGGCGACAAAATCCAAGGCGATAAAACCCTCGGAAATAAATCCATCACTGCCCCCAACGCCACCGAAGTCAAAATCTTCGAGCAAGTAGACAACTACCACGCATCCCCCAGAGATCCGCCATCATAGAATACCCTGATCCACCCATCACCCAAGAGCAACCCAATGGTCTCACCCCAACTCATCGCCACCCTCGAAAAACTCCCCCCGACCTCCAACCGAATCCTCCAC
>JAAUSA010000175.1 GCA_012031975.1 Alkalinema sp. RU_4_3
ACCAGCCGAGTCAATCGTAAGATCTTGGCCCACACTTTGTGCTGCTGGCTCAACCACAAGCTGGGAAGGGAGTTGCTTCAGTTTGACGGGCTGATTTGTGATGCCTGAAAAAGTTGCACATCGCCTATTGAATGAAATAGAGAGGCAAGCAAACATCATGAGCGATTCGCCACAAAACTCTCGTAGTCGCAAGATCCTAGTTTGGATGGGATTTGGCGGTATGTTAGCCATATTATCTGCGATCGCAGTACACAAATACATTACTGCGGCCAATAAGTGTTGTCATCCTGATATGGAAGCCAGAAATTTTGTTCCCGCTCTTCTCCGAAGCGAACAAGTCTACTATTTAGACAACAAACAATTTACAGAATCATTTCAAGACTTGGGCCAAAGAGTAATGAGTCCTGAGATGGCTAATGATTATTCAATCAATGTTCCACAGCTTCATTGACTAATTGAACATGCAAAATCAATTTGGGTGGTGCGCCTAAATCTTTTAGTAATTGGTATGCTTCATTGACAGATACTTTTATTGTCATAAACCGATCGCCCCCCTATTTCTCTCCCTTGATTTCCTCAAGCTCAACCATCGTCAGTCCTGTGGCGCGGGCGATCGTCTCCAGGGGGATATTTTCCTGCAAAAGATTAAGTGCGATCGTCCGTCTTTCCTTCGCCAAGGCCATCTCCGCCTCCAGACAGAGGGCCAGCATCCAGTTTATCCAGCAAACTCAAGCCGATCTGCCGATCGCCCCTTGCCGCCATTACCTGAAATCGATTGTAGGTATCAAACTCAGAAAGCGCGATCGTCGAAAGTTCTTCCATTAGCTTGTTCACACTGATACCGCGCGATTCGGCTAGATGCTTCAAGCGGCTGTGTTTGTCGTCGGGCAATCGAATGGTTAGGGTTCCCATGGTTTAACTCCGAATAAGTTGCTCTGGTTTCAAGATGGTTAGATTTGGAAGCAGTAGATCTGTGCCCTGAAAGTCTTTGATGTTGTTGGTGACGAGAATTTTGGCGTTTCCGGCGATCGCGAGTTCGATCAGATGGTTGTTGCCCTCGTCTCTCAGGTTGGGTCGCCAAGCATAGTAGATGTTGACCCATTCACTCACGCTAAGGAATGCATCTAAAAGGGCGGCGATCTCGGAGCTTGTCAGTGGACATTTGCTCAGAATGGCTTCTCGACTGATCACGGACTCATATTCACAGAACAGGACATTGCCCATCAGGGGCTGATAATCTCCTAATAAGCAGCGCCGCACCAGAGTCCGACTGGGTCCCCAAGGACCCAGCAGAGCACTGATAAAAACGCTGGTATCAACTACGATTCGACTGGCCATGCTCAAAATGATAGCACATATGATAGCATTTGTGGCTTTCATGGTTGGTGCACCCCTAACTCCGCGCTCCTCTAGGGCACAAGCACAGGTGATTTGAGTGTTAAAATCGGGTTAGACTGCAAGCCGTATGTCAGTCATGACCGTCTTCAACGTGAGCATGTATGGTACTCAGACAACAAAAAAATGCTGCATCAACACAGGTGCCTTCCAGAATATGGCAAATTTGGCTGATCACAGCGGCGATCGGACTTTTGTTGCTCCTATCAAGTTGTAGCAGGACGACGACAGACTACAAGACTGACCTGGGCGATCCATCCCTTTATAAGGAATTCTACACAAAGGTGATGCGAGAAAATGAATCACTCAAGCGGAAGATTGATAATCTCACTAGAGAAAACAGCACAATCAAAGAAAAATATGCCTCGCTACAGTCAAGAACGCTGAAAGATGGTGTAATCGCCGAGCGCGAAAAAGAACTCGATGAAAGAGAGAAGGGTCTCTCTGAAAGAAAAGCACGAATCGAGCAGGAGCGAGATCAACTTCTCAGCATGCGATCTGAAATAACGGATCAATCACTTGAAACAGGCAAAGCAATTGGTAAACTCGAAAAGGCAGAGGAGCAAATCGATATGCTCTCTGAAACATTAGAAAAAAACCAAAATCAGCTTTATGTTTGCCTTGTTTTCGTCATCACTTTACTGGGTGCCCTATTCGCAACAATTGCCTATATTTTCTTGGATAAGTATGGCGTTATCGCACGCATCCAAAGTGACATGTCAGCAGCCAGCCCAATAACAATCTCTGTCATGTCAGACAAACCTGCAACTCAAACCCTAGAACCTGCCTCAGAAACGCTACCTAAGGCTCTGTCCGCAGAAGATTCAACAGATCAATCGTAATGATTAATGAAGGGCTGGCCCAGCAACATGTCAAACTTCATCAGTTCGATCGAGCCTTCACAGTCATGCTATTGACCTACAGATCAGATGAGCGAGATGATCTCCTCTTGACGATTGCCAAAGGATTTGCCCAGAATGGACAGGTCACCGAAGTCCAATAAGCCGCCGATGAGATCTCAGATAAGGTGGACAAGGTCGCGGCGATCGCCGAGGTTCTACAATCGTTTTGATCTAGCATGGTCGTTCCGTCCGCTCCACCGCCAACCTGTTAGAAAGAGGACTTTTCTTGGTTCATAGGCATGTTTTTGGGGTAGGCAGATTACCCGCAAGGGTACTGTCGAAACGCGATCGCCCTCACCATAATTGAGCAAGATACGAACATAAATTGCTGCTCAACTCGGGTCTTTTGTGCAGGCAGCTCACTTCTTTGAGTCGTCCGTACGCCAGAGTCGTAACGACTCGTCAAGGGTTTGATGTCTAAGGGACGTCCACCCACATCTAATTTAGGGAAAAACATGAACCATCAACATCGCTACGCTAATGGGAAATGTATCTGTTGCATCATCCCCCCCCACATCCTCGAATCCATTGTCAAGAACGGCACCCAAAGTGAACGGCTCCTGGCACAGCAAACCTTATTGTTCGATGAGCAACTTAGATCCGAGCGCATAATGCAGTCATCGGCGGAAGCTGAACAGATACAAGGGGCAGGTACCCCGCGCCGGAATCGGTTAATTTACACAACTAACAATTCCACTAACCTGCCCGGCACATTGGTTCGACGAGAAGGCCAAGGCCCGAGTAGTGATGTCGCAGTCAACGAAGCCTTTGACGGACTCGGGGCCACCTTCGATCTGTTTTCCGATATCTACGGACGCAATTCGCTCGATGACCGTGGGATGGACATGATTGCAACGGTCCATTATAGAAACCGTTACAACAACGCCTTCTTCAATGGCAGTCAGATGGCATTTGGTGATGGTGATGGCAGGATTTTCAATCGCTTCACGATCGCTATCGATATCATAGGCCATGAACTAACGCATGGTGTGACGGGTTTAACTGCGAAACTCGAATACCATGACCAATCTGGGGCCTTGAACGAGTCAATGTCCGATGTCTTCGGCTCACTTGTTAAGCAACGAGTCCTCGGTCAGACGGCGGATCAGGCCGATTGGTTGATTGGTGCTGGGTTGCTGGCAGCAGGGATTAAGGGCGTGGCTTTGCGGTCCATGAAGGCCCCTGGCACAGCCTATGACGACCCTCTACTTGGCAAAGATCCGCAGCCCGATCACATGAGCCGCTATAACACAACCACTTCCGATAGTGGAGGGGTCCATATCAATTCAGGGATTCCCAATAGAGCATTTTACTTGGTTGCGATCGCCCTAGGAGGCCATGCCTGGGAGGTGGCCGGGCAAATTTGGTACAAGACATTAATCGATCCAAGACTCACGGCGCTTGCTCAGTTCCAGGACTTCGCCAATATCTCCACCGATGTCGCGGGTCACCTCTATGGCCAAGAAGTCAAAGCAATTGTTGCAAAAGCCTGGCGTGATGTTGGCATCAATGTTGTAGGGCTGCTAGTGAGTCCCCGCGTTCCTGGGCTGGCCCAGGTTGGAGCTGTTTCGCGCAGCACCGACAAGTTAGACATCTTTGTTACCGATCAAAACCAGGTTGTCTACACCGCCGCTTGGGAACCCGCCTTTACCGACTGGTGGCATGGCTGGTGGGACTTGAATGGCGGTCGTGCTGTAGCGGGTGCATCTGTGAACGGTGTTTCGCGGAGTCCTGACAAATTGGATGTGTTTGTCATCGGACTTGATAATCGGGTCTATACCGCTGCTTGGGAGCCCACCTTTACGGACTGGTGGCATGGCTGGTGGCCCCTCAACGGCGGTGTGGCAGCACCCGGTGCACCTGTCACCGTCGTCTCACGCAACACCGACAAATTAGACGCCTTCGTGGTGGGTACTGATGGTCGGGTTTATACTGCTGCCTGGGAACCGAGTTTTCCGGACTGGTGGCATGGCTGGTGGCCGATCGGTGATATTCGAGTGCCTCAAGGTGCCCGCGTTACTGCGGTATCCCGCAGCGCCGATAAGATGGACATTTTCGTTACAGATGTGAATGGCGTCGTAATGACCGCCGCCTGGGAGCCTGCCTTTACCGATGGTTGGCATGGCTGGTGGGACTTGAAAGGCGGTCGTGCCGTCCCCGGTGCTACTGTGACAGCCGTATCTCGCAGTATTGATAAACTCGATATCTTTGTTGTCGGACTGGATGGTCGCGTTTATACCGCCGCTTGGGAACCCAGTTTTTCCGATTGGTGGCATGGCTGGTGGCCGATCGGTGATATTCGAGTACCCCAAGGTGCGCCTGTCAATGCGGTATCTCGAAGTACTGATAAGCTCGATATCTTCGTCACGGATATTAACGGCATCATTATGACCGCCGCCTGGGAGCCAACGTTTACGGACTGGTGGCATGGCTGGTGGGAATTAAAAGGTGGCCGTGCTCTCCCTGGTGCCCCTGTGACGGCTATCTCTCGCAGTACCGACAAACTCGATGTCTTCGCGATCGGTCTCGATGGTCGCGTTTGGACGGCTGCCTGGGAACCCAGTTTTACGGATTGGTGGCACGGCTGGTGGCCGATCGGTCAGTAAGGTAAGACAATGCCAAATGCAAACAAAAAATCTACATTACGGACAACAAACCCATGTCAAATACTGAATCCCATAGTTACGCCGGACAGCCAGAACCCATGCCGATGCCTACATCTTCGCCAGTGGAGAATACTTCATCGTCTCCCAGCATTCAGAGTCCGATTAAGGCGGTCATGAAAATTGGGGTGATGGATGATTATCCCCATGGTCGTGGCGGTATGCAGATGGTACCGATCGTATCCGCTGAACATGGGCAGCCAGCCCAGTCTGATAGTCGTCCAGGTGTTCCGATCGGTGCAAGACCACCCGCCACTGAAATGCCAACCACCGATGGCAGTGATACTTGATGAATGATTCGAGCGGGGCACAGCACTTTTGGTTGTGTCCCGCTATTTGTTTATACCGCTGCCGATCACTGCCTCTGGAAACTGCTTCATCAGCGCCAGCATCGCCGGACAGGCCGCCCGATCGTCCAAGTTCTCCAGATTCCCCCAGCTAAAGGGCGCCCGCTTGGCCGAAGCCATCCATAGCAGTCTCTTCGCCCGAGTCATCGCCACATACAATAGCCGAAACTCCTCCGCTGCTTTAGGCGATCGCCCTTCTCCAAGCCGTCAGGCGATCGGGAATTTCCCGCCCATGCACCATGGCCCGAATCTGCGCCCGCGCCACATCCGGCAGGGCAAAATTGCCGAGAAACTGCGCCTGGGGCGGCACCCAAAGACTGCCCGGAATCACATTCTCCTGCAAAAATGGCAGAAATACGAAATCCCAATCTAATCCCTTTGCTTTGTGCATGGTGATAATTGTCACCTGCCCCGATCGACAATAGCGATTCACATCTTCTGTCTCATCGACGGCCTCAAACCGATCGCTCCCCGCAATCTCGCCCAATACCTCTAGCATTGCCGCCATGCTAAAGGTGGTCATCTGCATCATGATGCGATCGAGCAGTTTGTCCGCCGTGGCGAGTTCACCTTGGTCGTATCCTAACGTAAATGCCAGAAACGGAATGAGTTGGGGCAGGGGGAGTTCGCGTCGGGCCTTCAAAAGACTGCGGCAGTAACGACTGGCCGATCGCACAGGGTCGGTTGCCGTTGGTTCTAGGGGGCCTGGATATAGAAACTGCTCGGGGGCTGTGATCAAGGCATTCAAATCCTGATTGGGAATTAATTGTCGATCGACCAACACGGTTAAAGCTCGCTTTAAATAGTCCGGCGAATGGGGGCGATCGAGAAATTGCAATAGGCCATACATTTGGGCGGGAATTTGAGAGCGGCGATCGCGTTCTCCCACCTCAAAAAGCGTGAGTTTGTCTCCTAGATTACGACGTAGTTCTTCGGCAACAAACCGTCCCTGATCGTTGGTCCGCACCAGTACTGCCGCCGAGCTTTCTGGGGAGGTTTCAAATAATTCCAAAACGCGATCGCCCAGTTTTACCAGGGTTTTGTAAATGTCTTCGGGGCGATCGATCTCGATGCCAGAACCAATACCCAAGGGATTGGGCTGCGGATCGCCCATTTCGGTTGGTTGAATAAACTGTTTGCGAAAGGGGGCTTCGTCTAGATACTTCAACTGTTCCAGGGCCTTGCCCATGGGTGGACAATCCTCTGCCTGCTGCCGCAGATAGGCCTGATTCGTCCAACCCAGCATGAAGTTTGCCGCTTGAATGATGCCTGTGCTGCTGCGGCCCGCCTGGCTCATTTCGGCATGGCGATCGTCCTGTGCGCAGCTATGGCAAAACGCTCGAAAGAAAATTGGATCGGCAGGTGTAAAGGTGGAATTAATCGCCTGGTTTGGATCGCCCACACGAACCAGGTTTTGATTGTTAGCGCCGTCGCCTGAAAGTATCTCTAGTAGCCTTGTTTGCAGCGGACTCGAATCCTGGGCCTCATCTTCAAAGACGGCAAATACTTGATCGCGCCAGCGTTGCACAATCTCTGGATGCTGCAGGGCCTGAAGCGATGCCAGGATAATATCTTCGTAGTCGATCAGCTGCCGATTGCGCATTAGGCTCTGGTATTGGGCGTAGAGACCAGCGGCGATCGCACAGGTTTCGTAGGAGTCGTCGATTGAAGGACTCTGGGCGTAAATATCCTCCGGGAGCAACCCTGAACTTTTCGCCTCATGGATCGCTGTCTGGGCCAGCGCTGGCAGAATCTCCGTGCGCAACACCGACTGCCGCCGCAGACGTTCTGTCTCTTCTCCGTCAAAGGATTGGCCTTCGATCAGGGTTTGGTAGCGGCTGGGATTATTGGTAATCCATTGTTCGACGGCGATGCGGATCAGACGCTGGCTTTGGCTGGCGGTGATCAGGGAAGCATCGGGATTGAGGCCGGACTGGAGCGGGTGGCGGCTGGCAATGGACCAGGCCAGACTGTGGAGGGTTTGGACCAGGAAGCCCGTAGGCGGCAGATTTAGATCCTTGAGATGCTGACGAATCTTGCCCTTGAGGTTGGTGGCCGCCGATCGCGTAAATGTCACCACAATCAACTGTCTGCGCTGGTGGAGCTGCTGGTTGGCGATCGTAATTGCCGCCGCCGCCGCCATCCCCGTGGACTTCCCCGCCCCCGGCACCGCACTGACGGCTAGACGCCCGCTTTGCCAATCGGCGATTTCCCGCTGGCCGGGTCGCAGGGCCGATCGAATCTCAAGTAGTTTTTCTGCGGTAGCCATAGGGCAGGTTTGGATACAGGTGTTCTGTTGATTTTAACCGATCTCCACATCAAATAGAGCGATCGCAACTCCGATGGGGTTTGGCGATGTTGCCAGCGGTTGGGTTGGCAGTAGAGTAGGGCTATGAGGTGGCGGGTTTGGGTGAGACTTAGGGGTTGGAACTGGAGCTGAAGGACTAAGCCGTCGGCGGTGATTTGGTGGGAAAGGACGATCGCTGGGGTTTGAAAATCGGCATCGGGAAAATCGAGCTGGATGTTGCCGCCGATGGTTTCCTGGGAATCGATCACACAGATACAGCCCTGTTCAGCCACTTGGGTCGTTACACCGCGATAGCTGCGATCGCCCACCCGCAGATTGACAAATGTCTCAATCTCAGCACCAGAGGAACAACCGGGGCGATCGATCAGTGCCGCGATCGTCACAGTCAGCATCAATAGATTATAAACGCTCCAAATCCAGTTCCAACCCAGCTCAGAACGCGGATTTGTCAACCCCTGAAACAGACTATAGGCATTAAACACCCACAGCAAAATCAATGGCCAAGCCAGGGATAAATTAAACTGCGTCGAGGGGCGATCGAGGCCCTTAGGGGTGACCTGAAAGCGGTAGCCAAAGGGTTTGATCGTGGTTTGGATCACAACCCCAACGAGGGGAAACAGCAAAATTAAAGAATAGATATCGGAAAATAGGGCCGATCGCGATCGATCGTTCAGCCAAGCAAAGACTAGAAACTGCGTCAGATAGAAGGGCACCATGTAATACAGCAATTCATTTCCAGTGGTGGCGATCGGCTCTATGCCCCAAATGCTGTAGATTACAGGCAATGCCAGAAAATACACCCGACATAGACTGGTAAACCAATGCAAAATACCTTCCAAATGCCCTAGCCGCTGCATGAAGTTAAGCCCAGGAATTGTCAACGGATTTGCCGAAATAAAGAAAGCTTGCAGGGTGCCCCTAGCCCAGCGAAGTCGTTGATTGATATGGACAGTGATATTTTCAGCCGCTAGTCCCGCACTGAGTTTTTCATTCAGATAAATCACCCTGTGCCCCTGGGCCGATAGCTTAATCGCCGTAAAATAATCTTCGCTCAGGGATTCTGTGACAAACCCGCCAATGGACTCGATCGCCCGCCGCCGCAGCACAAAAGAAGTTCCGGCACAGACTACACTGCCCACACCATCGCGCAGGGGTTGAATCTGACGGTAGAAGATCTCTTCTTCCGGGGGCAGAATGTTCTCTAGGCCGAGATTTCGAGCGATCGGATCAGCATTATAAAAACTCTGCGGTGTCTGGACTAGGCCGATGCTCGGATCTTGGAAAAACCCGACGGTGCGCTGGAGGAAATTGCGGGTCGGGATAAAGTCGGCATCAAAGCAAACCAGAAGTTCGCCGTCTGTCTGGGCGATGCCATGGTTCAAGTTGCCCGCCTTGGCATGGCGATTGTCCGGGCGACTGATATAGTCACAGCCTAATTCGGCAGCTAGGGCTTTAACTTCTGGGCGGCGCGTATCGTCGAGCAGATAGACCCGGTAGCTCGGATAATCCAAAGCCTGAATCCCAATCAACGTTCGCCTGAGGATAAAGGTCGGCTCATTGTAGGTCGGCACAAAGATATCCACCGTGGGCTGATAGACCCCTTGGGCCAGATCAGCCGCGAGAATATCTGCCTGACGCCTGCGATCGCGCATCGTAAACTGCAAGCCCCACTGAATCACACTCGTCGTAAACACCAGCAACTCTGCCGCAAAAAGCCCCAGGCTTAGGACGCCCGTCACAGCATCACTCCAATTCAGCGTCGAACTCACCCGCCAGAAGAGATAGCGGCCCAGCAGAAAGAGCAGGAGCGTGGCGATCGTCCTCCTTGACCAGCGACTTGGCTGAGGAGACAGGACTCGGGTGACCAGTCCCACGAGCAGGATGCAACTTAGGGTGGGTATCCAGAGATGAAGCAGGCTATCGGGTGGCAGGGACATGGTGTAGTAGGGAGAGAATTCGATTGAGCAATGACTTCTTAAGATACGATTGCCCCCGCAAATGGATTGCATCGGTTGGGACATCCGGTCAGACATCCGGCAGATTGGCTGAGAAAGCAAATTTTGCGATCGATAAAACCAGTTTGACCTGAGCTGTGTAATGACTACAGTTAGGTGGTTTTTAGTGAAACCCCAGGAGCTCAAATCTATGTCCCGGAAAAATAATTATGCGGTTGCTGCCATTTTACTGCCCTTGACCTTGATCGGGGCCAGCTTGGTGGGTACGCCAGCGTTGCGATCGGTCCAGGCTGAGATGATGCCGATGAAGAAGGGCGGCGCAATGATGGGTAAACAGATGAAGCCATCCCTAGGCGGCGAGTTTGTGGCGGCGGAGCATCCGACCAAGGGAGCTGTGACGATCGCCAAGGAAAATGGAAAACAGTACGTTGTATTTAACGACAAGTTTAAGAGCGACAGTGGCCCTGATCTGTATGTGTTGCTACATCGTCAAGCGAAGCCTGACCAATACAAGGTGGATGATTATGTCAGCCTAGGCAAATTGCAGCAGGTGAAGGGATCCCAGCGTTACATGATTCCTGAGGATGCGAAGCTTGCGGATTACCAGTCCGTTGTGGTTTGGTGCCGTAAGTTTAACGCGACGTTTGGCTATGCGCCTTTGATGGATTCCAGCATGTCCAAGTAATGCCGCAGGTTTGAGCGGCGATCGATTCATCGAATACGAATAGAATCATGAATCTGACCAACGCTATGGGTTTAGAATACCTTCCATTCTTCGCGATTGAGGAAAAAGCCATTGCCTTTGCCGTTTGTACAAGTTAAACCATTGGCTGTGGATTTACAGCTAAATCCACTCTTCTTCCAGGTTTTGCCGTAATCCAGTGTGGGATAGTCCGGCGAATACATGGTATCGCCTGCACAAAGCACCGTTGCGGGCTTGTTCTTTTTCGAGAGGACCAGACCATGACCCCAGTCCAAATTACAGGATTTGGGTTGAGGCGGCATGGGGTTAAGCTGGCTGCCAATTTGACAGCGGAGGATGGGAGATTCCTGGGCCAGATCGCCACCCACTTCGTGGCTAATGCAGTAAATATTGCCGCTAGGTAGGATGAAGCCATCGCTATTGTCGATCGCCTGTACAGGTTGCGCTGTAGCGATCGCCCCAACCACCACCATCGTCCCAACCATCAGACCACTGGCCAAAACTGAATACTTTTTCATGATCAAAAACCTCGATTTAACGACTTCAACGCTCTGACTTCAAACGCTCTGACTTCAACGCTCTGACTTCAACGCTCTGACGCTATAGCTCCAGCTTTTGGCCAAACACCTTCAGCATGCTGCGGGTGCTCTGAATTGCTCGATCGGTAACTGACTTTCGCTCTTCTTGATTGAAAACTGTGCGAACCTTACTCCGAGCCGGATCAATTCCTACTTCAACCTGCGCTACTAATCGACCCTTTTCAAAGATCACAGCCTGTCCGTCACCAGTATCCCGGAATGCATACAAGCGCCCGCTGTAGAAGTAGGCGGTTGGCCCATTGTCTCCCGGCGGGCCTTCTAGTTCGACCTTCATGATCAGGTCTTCCATACGACAGACACTGTATTTCAATCCCTCTACGGTTTTGGGATGCATAACACAGTGTTTGTCAGCAAATCGACTGCGCTGATCGAATACTTTTTTGTACTCTAAGGCGATGTGCAACTTTGAAAGTTCCTGCCTTCCCCTAACTCATAAGCCACTTCTAGCGCTGCAAGGGATATGAATCACTCCTTAACCCCTATATTTAGTGATTTGTAATTATCTCAGGAGAAGAA
>JAAUSA010000176.1 GCA_012031975.1 Alkalinema sp. RU_4_3
TTGCTGGGGCGACAAGCGAATGGTGCCGGACTGGCGCTTTGACTATAGAGGAGTTTTGGTGGGGATTTCGGCCCGCGACGCCCGATGAGTTGCCGCTGCTGGGGCCGGGTCCCCAGGGGAATCTGACGCTGGCGACGGGGCACTATCGCAATGGGGTTTTGTTGACGCCGATTACGGCGGAGGTGGTGGCGGATGTGGTGCTGGGGCTTGAGCCTGAAGTGGACCTAAGGCCCTTCCATTGGTCCCGGTTTGGGACATAGCTTGCCCTCATCCCTGCAAACCGCTATTCTGTACCCCTATGTCCACGCTATTTATCTTCGGATCGGGGCCGCGTCCATGGACTGGTGGAAACAACTCAAGCGCAACACGCTCGCTCGGATCGGGGCGATGATTCTGTTGCTGTTCTATTTGATGGTGATCGCGGCGGAGTTTGTGGCGCCCTATAGTCCCTATGATTCCCAGCCGGATGGGGCTTTGCTGCCACCGACGAAGGTCTACTGGGTGGACCAGGCGAAGAAGAAGTTTATTGGACCCCATGTCTATCCGACGGTGCAGGGGGCGATCGATCTGAATACGGGTCAGCGGGCGTTGAAGCAGGATTTTTCCAAGCCCTCGCCGTTGCGGTTGTTTGTGTCGGGGACGCCCTATCGGTTGGGTGAGATTAAGCTGCCGAATGACCACATTTTGTTTCCAGGGATTCCGGCCAATCTCCATTTGCTGGGGACCAAGGGGGGTGGTTTCTTTAATCTGCTGGGTACTGATGAGCAGGCGAGGGATCAGTTTTCGCGCCTGGTCTATGGCGGACGGATTAGTTTGAGTATTGGTCTGGTGGGGATCGCAGTGTCCTTCCCCCTGGGCCTATTTATCGGCGGCATCGCAGGCTATTTTGGCGGCTGGACAGACACGATCTTGATGCGGATCGTGGAAGTCTTGATGACGATTCCGGGGATCTACCTGTTGATTGCCCTGGCGTCAGTCTTGCCAGCGGGGATCAGCAGTTCCCAGCGGTTTCTGCTGATCACACTCATTACCTCGTTCATCAACTGGGCCAGCCTAGCGCGGGTGATTCGCGGTCAGGTGCTATCGATTAAGGAGCGCGAATATGTCCAGGCAGCGAAGGTGATGGGAGCCAAACCCGTATACATTATCCTGCGGCACATTCTGCCCCAGACAGCCACCTACATCATCATCTCAGCCACCCTAACGATTCCCAGCTTCATCGTGGCCGAATCAGTCCTGAGCCTGATCGGCCTGGGGATTCAGCAGCCCGATCCTTCCTGGGGCAATATGCTGTCCCTCGCCACAAACGCCTCAATCCTGGTGTTGCAGCCCTGGCTGATCTGGGCTCCGGCTTCGGTGATTGTGTTGACGGTATTGGCGTTTAATCTCGTCGGCGATGGATTGCGGGATGTCTTGGATCCAAGGAGTTTAGAACGGTAATCAATCGTCTGGCAATTCTAAATTCAGCCACCCCACCGACCATTGAGAGTCCTGAAGGGACGGCCCGACTAGCCCGCAATTCATTCGCGGTGCTTTTGGGCCGAAGCGATTAGCACCCCAATGGCGGGGTGATCTGATTGCATCACGGAGAGCCTGCGAATGAATTGCAGGCTAGTCAAACAGCGTCCCTACAGGACTCATATCTTCCGTGAGGATCGTTTTTTACGTGAGGACCGTTGAATTTGAAATCTACATCTGATTCACAAAGGCCAAATTCATCTGGCCAAAATTCGTACTCAGGGCAATATTTAGATTCTCCATCATCGCCACCAGCCAAGCCACCGAACTACTCGTATAGGATTCATAGTGGTTAAACAAAATAGAGAACCGCTTCTCCAAATAGGGCCGCACCTTCCGACAGACCAAGGCAATCTTCAACAGCAAGGCCGTCGCGATCGTCGGTCCAATGTTCGAAATCAAGTCCACAAACAAGAAGTGCTTCGGCTGCTGGGGACTCTCCACCACCAGGAAGTTCAATAGCTGGCTACAGGTGCGCATCACCAGGAAATCATTGACCGCTGAGTCATCCTGGTCGGAGAGCGTATTCTGCAACTGCCGCGATAGCTGCACCTTAAACTGGCGCTGGCCGTAGCCCGAATCCATTGTCTCCATCAAATATTGGTAGAGATCGCGCTTGTAGGCCCCAAAGGACTGCGTATGGGCCGTATGGTTCAGGAACCTTGTCGCCATCTCCCGATGGGTCAAGCCCCCATTCACCTTACCCACAAACTGCCGCACCGCAAACCGAAACTCCGCTTCCTCCAACAGTGTCGGATTCTTCACCGGATGCAACACCCGGCCTACGGTGTTCTCTGAAGAGGTCTGCAACAATTGCGATCGCCGTACCTGGTAAGTCACATACTGGGACAGATCAAACTCATACTTGCGCTGCACCTGCTCCTGGAGCTTCCGCACGGACTGCTGGTGCTCCTGGGAGCTGCCTTCACTGACGAGGCAGTGGGAATAGAGATAGGGATAGCGGCGAATCAATTCCCCCAGGGGCCGGGCCGCATTGGCCTCGGAGCTTTGGGCCATCACATTGCCCAGACGGCGCAGGGCCGCATATTGCTCCGTTTCGACAAATTGCTTCATCAGCTCCCGTAGCCGCTTCACCGATCGCGATCGCGAATAGTCATTGGGCAACTGCGTGGGACTAGTCTCCAGCAATTGCACCAATTCCGCCACAAAGCCATGGTTCTGGGGACGGCCCTGCCAGCGGTTGGTCAGAATGTGGACGCATCGGTTCAGGACAAAGCGGAATTCTTCCTCCGACTGCTTATCCCCCACCAACTGATCCAGGTCCGTCAAAATCTGACGATCGCCATAGCCCATGCCTTCCACGAACAGCTTATGGATGCGATCGATCATCTGCTCCGGCGTCTCCGCCTGTACCAAATCCAGGAGGTGAGCGTACAACCGCTGCTCGGCTTGACCCATGGGGTGATTCCCAGGGCTGATGTGATTGGTAGCGCCCTCGGAGGAGGATCCCGGAACCTGACTCATCTTAAAATACGCTCTCAAAATATAGATGGAACATTCGTACCTGGATATTCATCCGATCGCCGATGCGCCGAGTGACTTAAGTAACCAATAGCACAAAGCTACCCACTGACTTATACATGCACGATCGTAGAGGTTCCGCACAAATGAACCAAAAAACTAGTCTTCAAACCAGAGATTAGTCTTCCTATCCTACTTGAACCACGGAATCGCGGGATCGAATGTGCGTCACTTTACAAAATCTAAATCAAACGGGGAGCACTTCCGACGAGACTTTAATCTCTGTCATCCTGGGTATGATTTACCCTGCTTGTAGATTAAATGCTGAGTGCCCGTTTACCCTGACGCGAATGTGCACTTTACTCAAAACCCTAAACTGTCACAGACCGACTGGCTAACCCTGACGCCCTTCCGTACAACTGCTACCCTACGGCCATAGCCCTGTACATCATTTATACAGGGCAAGCTGATTTATGGGAAACCGCCATTTGACCGAACTTAGGCCTTAGAACATTTAGGCCAGGGCTTCCTCCAAAACTTGACTAACGCGCTTGAGGTTGAGGACATCGGTCATTTTGCGAATATGGACAAAGGTCCGCTCTAGCTGCTTGTGATCGCAGATGTCGAGCCCGAGATGGATCACAGCGGTCTGGTCCGGGAAGGTATTGACCTGGGCATTGCGTACGTTGACGTTCTGGTCCATCAGGCGCGACAGGATGTCCTTGAGTACGCCGACGCGATCGATCACCTCGATTTGCACCTCCACCGGATAGGTCTGGGGACGGGCCTGGTCGGTCACAGCCTCATTCCAGGCCACGGGAATCAGACGATCGCCCCCGATCGCATCCAGGTTGGGACAGCCCTGGCGGTGAATGATGATGCCACGACCGCGACTGACGGCGCCTGTGATTCTTTCTCCCGGCAGGGGGTTGCAACAGCCTGCCATCTGGTGCAGCAGACCCTCCACCCCAGCAATGGGCGATTTGCCGCCGGATAGGGGCGCAGCGGTTTTGGGCTGGGGCGTGGTGTGGATGGGTAGGGGCGGGGCGATCGCACTTTCCGGCTGACTGGCCCGCACGGCCTCGCGGATCCGGTTGATCGAGGCATTCAGGGTGACTTCGCCGTAGCCCACCGCCGCCAGGAAGTCTTCGACGCTGTGGTAGTTCGATCGCTCCGCCGCCACCTGCATCGGGGCCGACTTGAGCAGGGCATCGAAGCCGCTCTTGCCGAGTTCGCGCTCTAGCATTTCCCGACCTCGGGCGACGTTTTCATCGCGGTGCGATCGCTTATACCACTGGCGAATGCGGTTGCGGGCGCTGGGGTTGACGACAAAGTTCAGCCAGTCGAGGCTGGGGTGGGCATTTTTCTGGGTGATGATTTCGACGATGTCGCCATTTTTCAGGCGGGTGTCGAGGGTGACCATGCGGCCATTCACCTTGGCCCCGGAGCAATGGAGGCCCACTTCGCTATGGATCCGGAAGGCAAAGTCCACAGGGGTAGACTTCGGCATCAGGGGAATCACCTCGCCACCGGGCGTAAAGGCGAAGACCTCATCGTCGAAGAGGTTATTCTTCACCGAGTCCATATATTCCTGGGCGTCCTTGACATCGCTCTGCCATTCCACCAGATTCCGCAGCCAGGTGAAGCGATCTTCACTGCTGTTCAAGGGCGCGGCGGTCGAAGCGCCCCCCGATTCCTTGTATTTCCAGTGGGCCGCGATGCCGTATTCCGCCACCTGGTGCATGGCCAAGGTGCGGATTTGAATTTCTACCGGACGACAGTTCGGTCCGATGACGCCCGTGTGGAGGGACTGGTAGCGGTTGGGCTTGGGCAGGCCAATGTAGTCCTTGAAGCGGCCGGGGATGGGGCGGAAGAGGTCATGGACCACGGCGAGCGCCCGGTAGCATTCGTCATTGCTGTTGACAATGATCCGCACGGCGGACACATCGAAGATCTCCTCGTACTCCTTTTGCTGGCGGTGCATCTTTTGGTAGATGCCGTAGAGGTGCTTGGGGCGACCGCTGACTTCGGCGGTTTGGATGCCGAGTTGCTCCAGACGGGGTTTTAGCAACTGGATGACTTCGGTGATTTGGGCTTCGCGATCGCTGCGGCGATCGGCCACCAGCTCCCGCACCTCCGTGTAGCCCTCGGGCTCTAGGTACTTGAACGACAGATCCTCTAATTCCCACTTGATATTACCGATCCCCAGGCGGTTGGCCAGGGGCGCGAAGATTTCACGGGTTTCCAGGGAGATGCGGGCGCGCTTTTCGTCGCTGAGATGTTCAAGGGTGCGCATGTTGTGGAGGCGATCGGCCAGTTTCACCAGCATCACCCGGATGTCCTTAGCCATGGCCATGAACATCCGGCGGAAGTTCTCGGCCTGGCGCTCCTTTTTACTCAGAAATTCGATCTTGCCCAGCTTCGTCACCCCCTCCACCAGCAGCCGCACCTCCGGCCCAAAGTGGGCTTCGATTTCTTCGAGGGTGATCGCCGTGTCCTCGACCACATCGTGAAGAAACCCCGCTGCGATCATCTCGCTGCTGCCGCCGAGGTCCCGGAGAATGCCCGCAACGGCTATTGGATGGGCGATGTAGGGATCCCCCGAGGCGCGGTACTGCCCCTCATGGAGACTGTAGGCAAAGTTGAAGGCATGGCAGACAATACTGTTATGGGCGGCCTCCGGCGAGATCGCATCGGGGGGCCGGGCATCCAGGGACATCGGCAGGCCCGCGTTGGGAATACCATGGGGCATTAGGCAGGTCTGGAGCCAGTCCGGCAGGACCAGTGGTTTGGGGGGCGCTTTGACTTTCTTCGGCGGGGTCGATTCGGCGGTGACAACAGCGAGGTTCATAGGCTCCAACCTGGAAGAAATCTGGGGATCAACAAGCTCAAAGAGGTTCAATTCATCCGATGCAGTCATTCGAGGTATCCAGCGGGATCAATGGGTATCAATCCACCGATCGCTAAGCTATGGAACTAATGGAACGATTAGGGGACCTTATCTCAACTATGGTTGTCTAGATAATGCCCAATGCCATCACCCGCTAGCGCGATCGTACCTAGTCGATTTGAAAAATTGTTTAAAAATGGTTTGGACAGTTAGAAATTCTTTAAGAATTGATTAATGAAGAGTAGCTTAATTTACCATTTCCCCTCAAGGGGCTAGCCGTAAAAGATTTTGGGTCGGTTGAGCCAAGGGTCCGAGTCAGGAAACAATCACGTCCATGAAATATCTTGATCAATACCAGATTTTCCAAATAGCGGTCGTCAAATTGGCTAAAGATTTAACACCCCCCAGGGACCGATCGGCCGCTGAACTCAAAGGTCATCTGACGGACCTTCAGGTCACCTTCAGTCAGACGATCGCCAGGATCGACCTCACGGATATCCCACCCCCCGCCAACCATCGCCTTCAGTCCCTCCAGGTGGAGATCGCCAAGGAACTGCGGCTGCTCCAGGTGGATGGGTTGTTTTTGCAGACGGCCAAACAGCCGGAGACCGTAGCCCATCGGCAACAGCAGATCCAAAATCGGTTGGCTACCCTGCTGCGCTACTGTTCGATCGTTCTCTCGCCCCCGGAATCCGTCACGTCTTAACCCGCACGATCGTATCGACCGCCACTTCCTGATAGAGGGCCTGAATATCTTTGTTGCGCATCCGCAGACAGCCGTGGGACACCGCACTGCCGATCAGGTCCTCTTGATCGGTACCATGGAAGCCAAGGATCATCGCCTCATCGTGGAAAAAGCCGATCCAGCGGGTGCCGAGGGGATTGCCGGGGCCGGAGGGGACCACCACGCGGGTGATCGGATGTTGCCAATCGGGATTGACCCGCATTTCCGTAATCCGAAAGGTGCCCTCCGGGGTCTCCCAACCGGGCTGGCCCACGGCCAGAGGATAGCGGGCCAGGATTTTCTGGTGGCGATAGAGCACTACGCTGCGATCGCTCAGATCCACCACCAGCTCCGTATCCAGGGCACGGGGACTGAGGGGACGGGGTTTGGCCACCGTTTTGGGGGAGCTGGCCCAGGGCCATTTGAGGGCAGTCAGGTCCAGGGGCGGCAGCCCCAGCTCACGACCGGGCAGCACCAGCAGCAGCACCCCGGCGCCGACAAACAGCACCATCAAGTTGCGCGTCAAGGGCGATCGTTGAACCACAGGCATAGGCAAAACCAGCAAAACATGCATCAATCACTCTTTCCTAGGTTAGCTTGCCCACCGCAGAATCACGACAAATCATCACCCAGGCCAACAAGCAACACTGGCTAACGGTAATCGCCGTCAACGTCAAATTTGCATAACCCCCGCAAACTAAACATACAAATAGTCAATTCCACTTTTACTTCGAAATCGGGAACGAATTCTGAAGGGAAAGAATCAGGGAAAACAACGATTCGCTGAATGGATCGCAGGCTCTATAGTTTACCGCAAGCTCTAAATGGGGCATACCAGGGGGAGAACAAATGCTAGAAAAACTAGGTCTCGCCACCGCCATCACCTTCTCACTCTATCTGCTGGTCAAAGTACCCAACCCCGCAGGTCCAAAGCTGGGCGGCCATCAAACCCTCTCCCATCAGCTCGTTGCCGCGCCCCAAGGCGCCATCGCCGCCAGGCCCCAGCCCTAACAGCTCCAGCCTCGGGGTATGGAAGGTCAGGTTTGCTTGTACGATAATGAACGATCGCGATTGAAGCAACTCGCTCGATCGAGACTTTTGGGAACCTTCTACCTTAGAAGCTCGTCAACAGAAGGTAAGCGCCCCGGTGATCGGCGCGCCTACACCAACCCACGATGAGTCCCATGAGTTACTCTCTCCCCGCTTCCTGGTCTTCGGCTCAGGCCTCTGCTCCTCAAGAAGCCCCCGTGCAAGTTGATAAACTCCCCAATTACGACTTGATTCTGCAATGTCAAGTCGATGCTCGGCCCAATCGAGCCGCCTTTTCAGAATTGATGCGACGGCACCAATCCCATGTGGAAAAAGTGCTCTATCACCTGGCCCCGGACTGGCAGGATCGATCGGATCTGTGCCAGGAAGTCTGGATCCGGGTCTATCGAAACCTGGGTAAGCTCCAGGATCCAGTCAAATTTAAGGGTTGGCTCAGCCGGATCGCCACCAACCTGTTCTACGATGAGCTGCGCAAACGCAAGCGCAATGCCCCGCCCCTTTCCCTGGATGCGCCGCTGTCCCTCGATGACGGCGAAGTGGACTGGGAAATTGCCTCCGACTTGCCCGGCCCCGAGGAGAACTTGACCACCCAGGAATTCCATGAGCAGTTGCAGGCGGCGATCGCCGATTTGCCCGAGGCCTTCCGCACCACGATTGTGCTCCGAGAAATCCAAGGGTTATCCTATGAAGAAATTGCCGAAATGACAGGCGTCAACCTAGGCACGGTTAAATCGCGGATTGCCCGCGCTAGAAGTCGTTTGCAGGAGCAGCTTCAGTCCTATTTGGAAGGCTCGCTGCGCTAAAGTAGCACCGCACCCCCGAAAATTTCCTTTTCTTTCCTTGCCCAATTGGGTAACTTGTCATTAGGGATATCCCAAGCACCATGAACGCCAACTTCGACAACCACGACGCCATGCAGTCCTCCAATTCCGCGCCCCCAGAGCGCGATCGCTTTGAACTATTGAGTGCCTACCTTGACGGGGAAGTCACTGCCGCTGAGCGTCGCCAGGTTGAAGCCCTCCTGGAGCGCGACCCGAAGTTCGCCCATATGCATCGACGGCTGATGACCCTGCGCCAGGGTTTCCAGACCCTGCCCGTCCCAGAGTCCGCCCAGCCCGTGGAGCGGATGATTAATCAGGTGCTCGATAAGGTGGAGCGGCGATCACGCCTGCGCCTAATCCTCGGCGGTGCCCTAGCGGCAGCGGCGGCCTCCGTGGCAATCATCGGCGGCATGAACACCCAGAGCTATGCCCCCCAGATTGCGGCTTCCTCGAAGAGCGGCCTCGAATCTGAAGGAATTCCCAAGGCCACAAGCGCCGAAGCCAGCTTTGCAGACGGACTCAATGTGCAACTCGACCAGCCCCTACTCGTCATCGCCAAAACCACCGATGAAGCACCGTCGGTGAATAATCTGGGTAATAGCAGCAAGCCGAACAGGCAGGTCGATCAGTAGGGATTTATCAACCCTCTCAAAACAAAACCCCCTGGATGAGCATCCAGGGGGTTTTAGTTTCTACATCAACCTTCTATCGCGTGAGGGAAACATTGGCCAGGGCCTCGATCGCCGGAGCCATCGAAACCTGGGGCAGGGTGACTAAATCGCCGCTAGCCAGGGTAGGAATCGCATTGCGGGCATCCGTGGCAATCTGCACCGTCGTCGCATCATAGGCCTGGGTCAACAGGCGGGGATAGAAGCCCACCAAGATGATCGGCACTAGGAAACTCGCAGCAATGAACAGCTCCCGAGGCTTGGCATCCAGAAACACCTGACCCGCCACGGCCTTACCTTCCTTCCCGTAGAACATCTCCCGCAGCATCGACAGCAAGTACACAGGCGTGACAATCAGCCCCACCGCCGCTAGGACCACCAACACCACCTTGAAGCTTGTCGTATAGATGTCACTCGTCGTAAACCCGACAAATACCTCTAACTCACCGACAAACCCACTCATCCCCGGCAACGCCAAGGAAGCCATCGAAGCGATCGTAAACAAAGCAAAGGCCGCAGGCATCTTCTTAGCCAAGCCCCCCATCTCATCGAGGTTGAGGGTGTGGGTGCGATCGTAGGTTACCCCAGCGAGGAAGAACAATGCTGCTGCGATCAACCCGTGGGAAATCATCTGGAGCAGCGCCCCATTCATCCCCAGCTCCGTATAGGCCGCAATGCCCAGCAGCACAAAGCCCATGTGGGAAATCGAAGAATAGGCCATCCGGCGCTTCAAGTTGCGCTGGGCAAAGGACACCAAGGCGCCATAGACCACGTTCACCACACCCAGCACCGCCAACATCGGGGCAAAGTACACATGGGCATCGGGCAGCATCTGCACATTCATCCGAATCATTGCATAGCCCCCCATCTTCAGCAGCACCCCGGCCAGCAGCATCGACACTGGTGCCGAAGCTTCACCATGGGCATCGGGCAACCAAGTATGGAAGGGGAACATCGACAGCTTCACTCCGTAGGCAATCAGGAAGCCCAAATAGCAAAGCATCGCAAACCCCAAAGGATAGTCCTTCAGGCCCAACTGGGTCAGATTAAAGGTGACTGTATCGCCGTAGAAGGCCATGGCCAGGCCAGCAATCAGAATAAAAATAGAGGAAATCGCCGTGTAGAGAATAAACTTAGTCGCAGCATAGCGGCGCTTCGGCCCACCCCAAATGGCGATCAAGATATAGACCGGCACCAATTCCAGCTCCCAAATCAGGAAGAACTGCAACAGGTCCTGGGCACAGAACACACCCAACTGGGCACCAAACATAACCAGCATCAATCCATAGAACAGGCGCGGCTTCTGCTTCACCTGCCACCCGGCTAAAATCGCCAGCGTCGTCACCAGGCCCGTCAGCACCACCAGGGGCATGGATAGGCCATCGATCGCCAGGGACCAGGTCAACCCCAGGGCCGGAATCCAATCCAGGCTCTCACTGAGCTGGTAGCCCGGCTGCTGGAAGTCATAATTTTGCCAAAGCGCATAAATAATTAGGGCAAAGTTGACGAAGGAGGCGCCTAGGGCGTACCACCGAACCGTTTTGCCTTCTTTGTCAGGAATAACGGGAATAAAAGCTGCCGCGACAAGAGGCAGTACGATGACGGCGCTTAGCCAAGGAAACGAGCTCAACATGTTTTTTGATGATGTAGAGAGTAAGCAGGCAGAAGAGAACCTGCTGATGGATATGAAATCCCCCCCTTTCCAAATCCACGGACCATGCGCAGAGTAGGTGAACTTGAAGTGGACGGAGAACTCAGTGAGTATTTCTACTCATTTACAGTATACCCCTGAAGGTTAAGTTAGATTAACTTTAGTAATCAAAGTCATCAATGAAAACCATCAATAGGCTTCGAGCACCCTGGTCAAATGCCTAAAAAATAGGACAATTTATACCCCTAGGGTGGCCCAAAGCCCCGCAGATACAACGGCCAAATGGCTGAGAAGCAAGGACTCAACCCTGGCCGTAACACTTGTTTACAATTATACGCACAAGGGTACCAACTTAAGACGGAATATAACCTTGCAGTCAATGTAGTAATAAGCACATAAGACGGGCCAAAAATAGCTCCGTGGCATTGCCCAGAGCTAAATATCGTACCCTAAGGTATTCAACAACCGAGGTTACGATGCTATTCAATATACGAGAACGAAGTCAGAAAGTTGCAGCTTATCTCCAACAAAATG
>JAAUSA010000177.1 GCA_012031975.1 Alkalinema sp. RU_4_3
CCGACCAACCGCCATCATCCGCCCCGCCGAAGACTTCACCATCACCATCAACACATTATCCCAAACCCTCTACACCCGCTACAAAGACAACTACCTCGCCGGAAAATACGACAACGACCACTTCATCCTGCTCAGCCGCATCGGCATCGGCGACCAAACCCAACCCATCACAAAACTCAACTTCCTCGAACATATCAGCGACATGAGGCGCGACTACACCGACATCTGGGCCGAAAACGTCGCCCTGATCGAAGACTATCGCAAAGACGACAGCGCCCAACGCATCTACCTCTCCTTCCACGCCTTCTGCCAAGACCTCGGCGAAACCAACCTCACCGACATGAAAACAGCGGGCGATCGCATCCTCAAACTCACGGGCTCCATCTTCCCCACCTTGATGCCCTTCACCTCGATCGGCCAAAGCGTCGTAAACGGCGTGCAAAATATGTTCACAAAACTTTCCCAAAAATCAGGAGAATGTAAAAAAGTCGAATTCAGCCTCTACCCCGTCGTCGATAGCACCGAACAAATCCGAGGCGAAGCCCCCCTCCAGGAAGGCAGCTACGTGATCTTTTTTGAAGATACGGCGATCGAAACGCTACAGCTCGATTCATCGGGGATCGTGCGATCGTCATCCAACGCCCCCCATCTCCCCCTACCTCGTAATCAACATCAAAAAAGGCAAACGCTCCGCCCCCAGCAGCCTCAACGTCAGCACCGCCACCGAAATCCTCTCCCACTACCAAAAAACCTACAGCTACCTCCTCCCCGGCAGCACCACACCCTCCCAGGGCAACTCCGAAGGCTTCCTCGACGCCCTAGAGGAACTCGGCAAATCCCAACGCATCATCCAATCCTTGCAGCGCTACTACCAACTCAAGGCCCAAGACAGCCGCACCCCCGCCGAAGAGATCAAATTCAAGGATCTCCTCACCACCCTCAAAACCCACTTTAATAATCCCACCTGGAAATAACCCTAATCATCATCCTTCCTCGGCCCACTCACCAAAATCCGCCAAGTCACAAACCCCGTAAACCCCACAAAACTCCAGAACACCAACGCATCCTGCCAATTTTCCAGAAACCCGATCGAATCCTGCATCGTCCCACCCGCAACATCTACCCACCCACAGTCCCAAATTCCCCCAGCCCCTGTCAACCCATCTAGTCAACCCATCTAGTCAACCCATCTAGTCAACCCATCTATTGCAGACTATTGCGATCGATCGCCCCAAATCAAACAGCAATGTTATGATCCTAAAAACTTCAGAGAAAGAGCTGACCCATGAAGCCAACATTAACCCAATGTTCTCTAAAAGACTTCAAAGCCAGGGTTCAGCCATACGTCGAACTGGTTCGTGAGAGCAAAATTCCCTTGGTGATCACGGATGAATCTAATCAAAACGTTGTGCTCATCGATACCGAAACCTTTGCCATGTTCACAGCAGTCGCACTAGCGGCCAATGCGGCCATGCAGGGCAGCGCGGTCAACAGCTCAATCCTGAAACTAGAGAGCATGCTAGGACTCGCTCCAGCACCTCAACCTGCATCTAAAAAGAAATCCACGGCAAAATCCCCTGGCAAATCGCGATCGAAACCCAAAGCAACCAGTGACATCTACCAGCTAAAAATCACCCTAAAAAACATCAAACCCCCTATCTGGCGGCGCGTCCTAGTCCCCAGCGACTTCACCCTAGACCAACTGCACCGACTGATCCAAGCCACCATGGACCGTTGGTATGACTATCACCTCCATGAATTTATCATTGATGGCATTCGCTACGGGGACGCCGCTGGTGCTCTAGAGGCCGGAGACTCCGTCGTAGAAGAAACCCGTACCCATTTACAGAACGTACTCCGGGGTGAAAAACATAAATTTGAATACACCTACGACTTTGGCGACAGTTGGGACCATGAAATCGTCCTAGAGAAAATCCTCGCGCGCGAAGGCGATCAAACCTATCCTCGCTGCATCAAAGGCAAACGCTCCGGGCCACCAGAGGACTGCGGTGGCCCCTGGGGCTATGCCGATTTTCTCGCCACCATAGGCGATCCAGAGAACCCAGAACATGAGGAACTCCTAGAATGGGCTGGCGGAGAATTTGACCCAGAGTATTTTGACCTAGAAGAAATTAACCAAGAAATGAAAGCGCGGGTATAAACCTATGAACCTCTTCTCCACGGATTTTGATGCCTGGTATGACGAATACGAGGCCCTATCGCCCCGCCAGCAGCATGAGCAGATCAAGCAAGTCCTGAGCCAGCCGATCGATCTTGCCTACGCCGAAGAAGTTGATTTGGGCATGACGGTGATCGAACTCCAGGATACGTTGCTCAATCATAATCATGTCTCAGATGCGATCGAAATCATCAGCCTACTTCAGCAGCATCAACCCGAATTCTACCAGCAGGAGTTTCAGTATTTTGATGGCTTTTTAGTCCTGTATCATCTATTTCATAATGACATCCCCAAGGTGACAGAATCACTCAAGCGTTTCCAACTTAGGGCCGTCCAAGGTCTCGAACATCTGCTTGAAGTTTTGGAGGATTTACAGTTTTATGGTTCGATCGAACCATTAGTCGAAATCTGCCGTAGCGCCTACCAACCCATTGCAAGCTCCTCTAAGTTCTTTGGTAGCCCGGAACTAGAATTTTCTCACATCGTATTGATCGACAGCTTGCAAAAGATCTACGATCGCCTAAAAATCGGTGAAACCTTTGATTGGAGTACATTGGGGCCACAGATTGAACCCTATGGCTATGATTATGCTGGCACCATGCAGACCGAGCTAGAAGAATATTTGACCTGTGAAATAGAGGCCGATCCAACTCTATTGACGAAATTTGAAGCAGCGCGACAAATCACCCTGCGGGGCCTGCTATTGGTGTTTTGCCGGTACATGTATGACCAGCATCAGATGAGCTTTGTCTCGGCCCAGATAATTTGGACCTTGATCATTGACTTCCTAGAACAGCGGGAATTATCAGCCAAACAATCGGCCACACCTGATGCCTACTTCAGAATCGCAAAAGATGAACTCGATCACTATCTCGGTCGCAAGCTCTCAAGCTTCCTATCCATGCGAGAGTCCCGCTGCTTTGCGATACTTTGGGGGATTCCGGTCCTCTACGAATTTCTGTTGTCCGCCAAGATTATTAATGCAAGTACCCATGATAGTGCGATCGCGCCGCGAATGCCCTAAAACCAGACTTGGAAAAGACCTTTGCCCGCACCCTCTGGCGCTATAGTTTTGTGCATCGCTGGCTGCCTGCGACTGATAAATCAAAGGCTGAAGCTGCCAAATTTGCCGCCACCTTTGAGGAAATACGACCCTTGAGTGAGGAGGTGATCGAATATGACCCATTCAGCCCAATCGTAGAAAAGATGGCCCAATCCTTAAAACCCACCTCCAGCAAGTCAGCCCAGCCCAACCTCACCCTACCCACCTGGAAACCCCAGAAACCCAAAAAGTCAGCCCTTCAGGAAGCCGCTGAGTTCCAGGAAAAGCCAAAAACCAAAAAATCCGCCAAGTCTAAAGGAAAGGGATTTGGTTAAGGAATCTCTACAGAATCTTCCATCGCCGCCGCCAACTCCCACTCGCCTCCAGCCCCGACGATCGCTGTTCAATCTCTCTCCTCGCCACAATCGCCCCCGCATTATCCCCCAACCCTGGATCCCGATAAGGCACCGCAGCCCGCGTCTGCAAATGCTCCCGCTCGATCTTAGACAAAGGCAGCAAACCCACCTCCTCCCAAGCCGCCACCGTCCCCTGGGACCACTCATGGGCCGACTCACTCGGCCTCCCCAAGGGAATCGTCCCGATCTGCAACCCCGCTAGTAAAAACGCACTTCGCACCGCCGCCGATCGCGAATAGGTCGATAATTTCCCACCCGGAGCTAGCAAACCCACCACCACTTCGCAAAACTCCACCGTCCACAACTCAGGACAATGCTTCGGCGAAAACGGATCAAAGAAAATCACATCCGCCTTAATTCCCGCCAATTCCTGTACCCTCTGCCGCGCATCCCCAATCAACAAAGTCGCATCAATATTTCCTGCCTGAAACCGCTGTTTTTCCGCCAATCCAACCAAAACCTCCTGGACAGATGGGGGCCAAATCTCCAGCAATTGAGCTGCGATCGCCCCCAAAGGCACCGTCGGATCAAGCTCCAACCCATACAGCTCAATCCGACAATTTGGATTCACCGCCAAAACCGCTTCGATCGCCGCCGCACTGTTGTAACCCAGCCCATAGCAAACATCTAAAATCACCAGCGATCGCCCAGGGCACGATCGCGCAAATCCGTCGCCACCACGAATTTCTCAAACGCCTCCTGCCGCGCTCCATCTTTGTAGCTATGAAACGCCTCCTTAAACCGTTCTGAAAAAACGTAAAGGAGCCATCCGCCGTCAATTTAGGAATCCATTCAGTCATGGGGTTTTAACAAAAAAGGGACCAGCAACAAGCCAGTCCCAGAAGTTTACCAGAAGAGCTACGCCGCTAGAAACGAATTTTGCAGCACATAGCGCGCCACGGCCCGCCCTGTGGCCAACCCATCGCGGTTGGCCGACTCCACATGGACACCGCCATAAATCCGACTGCGCCCATTCTCATCCGCCGCCTGCTGGAAACTCTGGAAACTGCGATAGATTCCTGGAATTTCCTGGGAAGTAACCTGGAACTGGTAATTACTGCCAAAATAGCTCGACAAAACCTCCGCAGCAGCAGCCCCAAAGGTCGAATGCCCCGAAATATAATCCGGGAAAGGCGGCGTCGGCAAGAAGGACTGCCAATTGGCATCGCCTAGGGTACTGCCATTGCCATCATTATCCGCCTGCCGCACGGCAGTCACAGGGCGCAACTGGTTATAGCGATACTTCGTATTCCAAGCCACAATCCCCGCATCCGCCTGGGCCACATTCAACTGGGCAAACATCCTTGCATTCTCCAGCGTTGACATACCCGATCGCAAAGACTCCACCTCAGCAATCTGATTCCACTGAGCTGGCGGACGGAACGTATCCGGGCGATCGTAGGCCCAGAACGTAGCAATTTGGGTCTGATCACTGGTTCGGTTGCTACTGTTAAATCCGCCGAGCCGCTGGACTTCATTCAGTTCGATCGCATACTGGCTACTGCCGTACACAGGCGGCCCAACCGGCGTAAAGCGATCGGCACTCGGAATCACAAAGGTCTGCACATTCCCAAACCCAGGTAAAGCAACCACACCATCAGCATTGGTCGGCTGATAACTACCGGGGGCTGTCCTAGGAATATAGCGATCTTGAGATCCCAAGGCACCATCATTACGGCGATCGCGCAGAATAATATCCGCCACCCGTTGACCAATATCAATCCCCCGCTGCTTAGCATCGCCCTCTGGAATATCCTGGAGCGATCGCTCTAATTGCAATCTCGCCTCCTCTAGCACCGCCGCGCCCGGCTGCAGATCCAGCACAATTTGATAGGCCGCTTGAGCCGCTGCTGCCGTGGTCGAAGCACCATTGGTGAAGGAGCGATCGAAGGTGGTCGGGTCAATGTGAAAACTTTGATAGCGTCGCTCAATGATATTGATCGCATCAAACATCGCACCATGGACGATCGCCTGGTTGCGAGCCGCGATCGGCGGGGCGGTATCCACGGCTTGGAAAGCATTTAGCAGCGTCGCGTTCCAAGCCAAGATCACATCGGTGCCGGGGGCCGACATATGGTAGGCCGTGGTGTTATTCAATTCATTGGATTCGCGCACAGCATTATTCGTATCAATGCGGGCGAGGAGTTTGTAGGAACCTGGGGCAACACCTGTGGGGAGACCAAAGGTGAAATTGTAGGTGGTACTTTGGCCATTGAAAAGGCTGAGATCGAGGGTTTGGCTGCCGAGGAGTTCATCATTGCTGTCATAGGTGTTGTCGGTGGAGGCGTAGAGGTTGACGCGGACGGCTCCTGTGGCTTGGGCAATCCCATCGTTGCGCACCTGCACCTGGGCAAATCCACGCGTATCGGCACTACGGAAATCAGCCCCCCGCACATTGAGAATATCCCCCGTTAAGTCCACCTGGGAATTTGGCTGGGCCATCGGTGTCGCCCGCAGTCCCAAACGGTAGTGGGTATCGACCAAGGGTTGGTTTGGTCCCTTGTACACTTCGACAATATAGTCGCCAGGGCCTTGGGCTCGACTCCCTCGGAGGTTAATCGATTCGTTAAAGTTATAATAGCGGAAGGACTTTGCAATAATTTCATTCGTCTCTAAAGTACCATTGCCATTAGCATCGCGACCAATACGCAAATCTGCGTCCCCGCTTAAACCTGTGAGGGAAAAGTTGAGTTCGCTGGTGGCATTGAGCGAGAAGCGGTAGGCATCCACCGTATTCATTGAATTAATCCGACCCGCAAAGGCCTGGGAGCCTGTTAAGGAGCCGATTTCAAACTGATCCTTGGGATTTTGATCGATTAAATTAGCTGCGACTTCCAAACGATAGTTAGTATTCGCCGATCGAAAGGCATCAACTTGGACCACATAAATCCCAGGGTTCAACACCCGGTTAATCGATTCATTGGCCGTCGATAGATTCAGAGAAGCACCCAACTCTTCAATGGCTTCAAATTCACCGTTGACGGAACTGGCTCGAAACAATCTTAAATCGGCATCGCCCTGCAATCCCGACAAAGACAGGGAAATATTCTGCGTTGCACTGAGGGTGAAGCCGTAGCTATCGCGGGTATTATTGCTGCCGAGGCGACCTGTGCCGATCAGAGAACCACTAGTGGATGAAAAGAAAGAGTCTGTGGGCATGGTAGTTGTCCTAGACGATTTGTGTTGACACCCACCTATCCATCCAATCTGCAAAGACCTATGCAAATACTTTCTGGCCAAGAATATATGTGGATCGCACCACCGATCGTCCCCCAACATCCAAAAGCCAAACAGGCGATCGCTCAGTTCCTCCAAGGTTTGCGGCGTTTTGACCTGATTGCGTAACTGCATTGTCGAGGTCGCTTGGCCATCAAGCACAATGAAGTCGGCCTCTTTGCCAGGTTGAAAATTACCGAGGGTTTGGTCTAGCTTCAAGGCGCGGGCACCTCCGAGGGTCAGCAAGTATAGGGTTTGAAATGGCGTTAGGGTTTGGCGCTGGAGTTGGGTGACTTTGTAGGCTTCGTTGGCGGTTTGGAGCAAGGAGAAGCTGGTGCCGCCGCCGACATCACTGCCGAGGCCCAAGGGAATGGCAGAGTCGATCGCACGCCTTAGATCAAACAACCCACTACCAAGAAACAAATTAGAGGTGGGACAAAAGGCGATCGCGGATCCGGCTTCTGCCAAGCGGCCCCATTCGCTCTCTTCCAAATGGATACTGTGGGCAAAGATCGATCGATTTGTTACGAGATTGGCGCGATCGTATATTTCTAAATAATTCGCGCAACTTGGAAACAAAGCTTTAGCAAAAGCCACCTCATCCAGATTTTCCGAAAGATGGGTTTGTAAATAAACGGTGGGAAACTCCTGTAAGAGCTGTCCAGCGAAGCGCAGTTGTTCCGCAGAGGATGTGATCGCAAACCTCGGTGTGACGGCATAGTGGAGGCGAGCGCGCCCATGCCAAGTTTCGATCAGCCGTTTTGAATCCTGGTAGGAGGTTTCCGCCGTATCCTGCAACCCCTCTAGCGCATGGCGATCCATCATCACTTTACCTGCGATCAGACAGAGATTACGCGCCTGGGCCGCCAAAAACAGCGCATCAACGGATTCAGGAAACACAGCAGCAAACACCAGCGCCGTCGTGGTGCCCTGTTTGAGGAGTTCGTCCAGGAAGCGATCGGCCATGTCGGCGGCATAATCCCGATCGCGATATTTCATCTCCGTCGGAAAGGTATAGCGATTGAGCCATTCTAAAAGCTGCTCCCCGTAGGATGCGATCATCTCCCCCTGGGGAAAATGAATATGCAGATCGATCAATCCTGGCAGAATTAGCTGTCCCGAATAGTCCTGAATCGATAGCCCCGGATATTGCTCCGCGATTGTCGCATAGTCATCTATAGCCACAATCCGCCCATCTGCCACCACCAGCAATCCATCAGCCCAATAGCGCACAGCAGATTCCGGCGCTATTTGAAAGGGATTATCGATCAAATCAGCAATGGAACCCCGGAACCCAGTAAGAGACTGTCGCATGTTATTGCGCCGTTGGACAAAGGAACTTCTACAGGATAGCACCTAGACTCGCTAGGGCTTGAAGTTGGCCGATCGTGAGTCCAGTGACTTTACTGAAATTGGTTCCGTCATAGGGTTTTGGGATGGTCAGGAATTGAAGGCAAGTTCCAGTCAGTAGATCCCAGCGACGGATGATGCCATCGAGGGTACCTGTGATAATCGATTGGTTATCAGGGCTGATATCCACGGACATGACTTCGCGATCGCAGGCTGGATGGGCATACTGACATTCGCCCCGATCGATATCCCACAGTCTGAGCATGCGATCGTTGCTGCCGCTAACCAGATAGTTACCACATTGACTGAAGGCCAGGGCGAAGATTAAGGTGCGTGGCATTTGAAAGGTGGTTTTGTGGGTGCCGGAGTCTGTATCCCAGAGGCGGATTGTGCCGTCATCGCTACCGCTAGCGAGGGTTTTACCGTCAGGACTGAACGCAAGGGAGCGAACTTTATCCTGGTGGCCGATCAACGTTTTAATACATTTCCCGCTGTGAGTATTCCAAAGACGGATATCATGGTCATCGCTGCTGCTAGCGATGATATTTTGATGCGGGTGGTGTTTGACTTTCCAGATCCAGCCATGATGACCTTCATATTGCTGAATACATTCTCCAGTTTTTAGATCCCAACGTTTGACGATCGCATCTTGGCCGCTACTGAAGAGAAACTGACCGTCCAGGCTATATTGGACCGACCAAATTCCCCCTTGGTATTGCTGGGTGCTGTAGCGCAGGTATTTTTCCAGTTTGCCTGTGGTGAGATTCCAGAGGCGGATGGTTTCGTCGTCGCCGCAACTGACCAGGGATTGTCCGTCGGGGCTGAAGGCGATCGCCCAAATCCAAGCAGTATGGCCCGTGAGGATTTGAAGACAGGTTCCGGTTTCGACGTCCCAGATCCGGACGCTGTGATCAAGGTAGCTGCTGGCTAGGGTTTTCCCGTCGGGGCTATAGGCGATCGCCCAAACCCAATTGGTATAGCCCGCCAAGGTGTTAATACATTTCCCGGTGCGGGCATCCCAGAATTTGACGATTTGATCGTTGTCTCCTGTGACCACAGTGCGATTGTCGGGGCTGAAGGCGAGGGTGCGAATTCCGGTGCTATGGCCTTGGCCGATCGCCTGACAGGTTCCGGTGGCAACATCCCAAAAGCGAACTGTTGGACCAAAACAGGCGCTGGCTAGGGTTTTACCATCGGGGCTGAAGGCAAGACATTTGATTTCCTTGGGGTGGCCCGTCAGGGTACGGGCTTTGCCTGTGGCGAGATCCCAGAGTTTGAGGGTGCGATCGCAGCCAGCACTGGCAATGGTTTTACCTTCGGGATGGAAGGCAACGCTCCAAACGGCGTCGGTATGGCCTGTCAGGGTTTGGAGGCAGGTGCCCGTGGTGAGGTCCCAGAGTTTGAGACTGTGGTCGTGGCTGCCGCTGAGCAGGAGGGGTTTGGTGGGATGGTAGGCGGCGCTGAGGACCCAACTGCTGTGGCCGGTCAGGGTTTGGAGACAGTTGCCGGTTTGGACGTCCCAGAGTTTGAGGGTGCGATCGTCGCTAGCACTGGCGATGGTTTTGCCGTCGGGGCTGTAGGCGATCACCCCAGCAGCCTTCACTGTGGCCGAGGAGGGTGTGGATGCATTGTCCGGTTTCGGTATCCCAGAGGCGGACGACGGGGTAGAGGGTAATGCTGGCAATTTTGCTGCCGTCGGGGCTGTAGGCGAGGCCAGCGGTCCACCATTCGTGTTTGGCGAGGAGGGCGAGTTGTTGGCTGCCGTCGGCGGTGAGAAGTCGAATATTACCGTCGGAATCTCCAGCGGCGAGGGTCTGGCCATCGGGGCTATAGGCGAGGGAATGGATGCCGCCGAAGGCTTGGCTGAAGCGCGATCGATGGAAGTCGGCCTGGGAAAAGTTGACTTGGTCCCATTGGCCCTGTTGGAGGTCGGCTTGCCAGAGGGCGAGTTGGGAGAAGTCGAAGGTTTGGAGGTGGGCTTGGAGGTGGGTGAGGAGGTTGAGGATATTGCCTGCGGTGTAGCCGGGGTGACGGGGTTGGGTTTCGCGCAGATGCTGGAGGAGTTTGCGGAGGTGGGTTTCGAGGTTTTGCTGGCTGCCGAGGGATTCGATGAGCTGTTTTAGAATCGGTTGTAGGATGAGTCTGTTTTGGGTTTCTCGAATGTAGTCTTTGTCTTGAGCTGGGCAGAGGGCAAATCGATTTAAAAGATTGATATTAAAGTGAATAATTTCATCGCTAATCTGTTGAATTAGCTTATCGGTTAGGTATTCAATTAGGACGGGTTGGAGGGAGAATTGTTGGCCGCGATCGCCCCTTTCGAGGGGGATTTTTTGCTGGAGGGTTTGGAGCGTATCGGGGAGGTGGGTGGGGGTGAGGATGTCTTCCTGGAGGATTTGTAAGGTGCTGGGTTCGCGGTGGATGGCGAGCCAGTAGAGGAGTTCTTGTTCGGTGAGGGTGAGGCGATCGAAGTGCCAGTCGAGGAGGTCGCGTAGATCGTTGAAGAGGGGGTTGCCGCTGGTGAGGAAGCTGTCGATGTTGCCGCCGAAGCTGTCTTTGATGTGGTGGGCGGCGAGTTCCAGGGCGAGGGGGTTGCCGTCGTAGCGGGTAATTAGTTCTGGCCAGGATTGGGCTTGGCCTTGGAATTGGTGATCGATGGCGGTGAAGATTTGTTGGCCTTCGCTGGATGTGAGTCCGGTGAGTTCGAGGATGCGGACGGGTTTTTGGATGCCTTCGTGGCGGGTGAGGTGGGCGAGTTTTTCGCGGCTGGTCAGGAGGATGCAGCTTTGGTGGGGCAGGGTGGCGAGTTTGGTAAAGAAGGTGTTGTAGTTTTCGTAGCCGGGGCGGTAGGGGCGATCGTTGCTGGGGGCGAGGAGGCTTTCGGCGTTGTCGAGGATGAGGAGGCAGCGTTTTTCTTGGAGGTG
>JAAUSA010000178.1 GCA_012031975.1 Alkalinema sp. RU_4_3
CGGGGCGGGCGGTGATGGGCTTATCGGGGAAAATGCGAATCCAGATCTTACCACCCCGGCGGATGTAGCGGACCATGGCGCGACGACCGGCTTCAATCTGGCGGGAGGTGATCCAGGAGGGCTCAATGGCCTGTAACCCGAAATCCCCAAAGTTCAACTCGTTGCCACGAGTCGCCAGACCCTTCATCCGACCGCGCTGCTGCTTGCGAAATTTAACTCTTCTTGGACTTAGCATGACGGTTTACCAAAAGTACTGTCTTCTCAGCAAGGGTGGGCGCGGGTTAAATCCCATGGCCCACAAACCCCTTGCTTCCTAACCTTCGTTAGAGCGATCTTCAAACTGCTGACGACGACGATTGCCACCATCCCCACCACCCCGGCGGCGCGGTGTTGCGGCAGGAGCGACTTCTTCAACTCGCTCTTGACCCGGCAGGATCTCACCTTTGAAGACCCAGGTTTTGATGCCGAGGGTACCGTAGATGGTCTGAGCCGTGCAGTAGTTGTAGTCAATGTCGGCACGCAGGGTGTGCAGGGGCACGCGGCCTTCGCGGGTCCACTCAGGACGGGCAATTTCCGCACCGTTCAAGCGGCCAGAGACCTGAATTTTGATGCCTTCGATGCCAGCGCGCTGAGCCCGTTGAATGGCCTGACGCACAACCCGGCGGAAGGAAACCCGACGCTCTAGCTGTTCGGCGATGTACTCCCCGATCAGGGCCGCATCGGCGTCCACTCGGGCAACTTCAATCACGTTGATGCGGATCTGACGGTTGGAATCGCCGAGCAGCTTTTGGATCTGCCCGCGCAACACGTCAATCCCAGCACCACCGCGACCGACAATCACGCCCGGACGGGAGGTCCGAATTTCGAGATCGATCTGGTCCGCCTTACGCTCTATGCGAATGTCGGAAATCCCCGGCTTGCGGAGGTTTTCCAAGTTCAGCGGGTTCTTGGTGATGAAGTGACGGATCTGGTGATCCTCGCGGATCAGCTCAGGATACTTGGTCGTATCGGCAAACCAGCGCGAGCGGTGCTCTTTGATGATGCCGAGACGCAAGCCATTTGGATTAATTTTCTGTCCCACGGGGCAATGACTCCTTTCGTTTATTTCCCATCGGTGACGGCCACAGTGATGTGACACGTCGGCTTGCGAATCTGGAAGGCTCGGCCCTGGGCGCGCGGACGGAAGCGCTTCAGGCTCGGACCCATATCAGCAAAGGCGGTGCTCACGACCAAACTGGCCCGGTCCATACCTTCGTTATGTTCTGCGTTGGCGGCGGCCGATCGCAGGGTCTTCAAAATCGGCTCACAGGCCCGATAAGGCATGAATTCCAACAGGATTAAAGCATCCCGGTAGGATTGGCCCCGGATCTGGTCGAGCACTCGGCGCACCTTGCGGGGAGACATCCGAATGTAGCGCGCAACCGCCTTGACTTCTTTTTTGCTTGTTGCAGTAGCCATTGGTGTTCTCCTTAGCGTTTCGACTTCTTATCGCTACCCGCATGGCCCCGATAGGTGCGGGTGGGTGCAAATTCACCCAGCTTGTGGCCGACCATTTGCTCGTTGACAAAGACGGGCACATGGGTTTTGCCGTTATGAACGCCAAAGGTCATGCCAATCATGTTGGGCAGAATTGTCGAGGCCCGAGACCAGGTCTTGATGACCGAATTGTCGCCCTTCGCCCGCGCTGTCTCAACCTTTTTGAGGAGGTGATCAGCGATGAAAGGGCCTTTCTTAAGTGAACGTGCCATAGCTTTACTTCCTCTGGTTTAAGACTCGCGACCGCCGCGTCCCCGTTTGGAGGACTTACGACGACGACGGACAATGTAGGCTCCACTCAGTTTCTTCTTGTTCCGCGTCTTGCGGCCCAAGGCAGGTTTACCCCAGGGGGTAACCGGGCCGGAGCGACCGATGGGAGCCCGTCCTTCACCACCACCATGGGGGTGATCGCAGGGGTTCATCACACTACCTCGGACCTGGGGACGGCGACCCTTGTGACGGGTGCGGCCAGCCTTACCGTAGGTGATGTTGCGGTGCTCGGAGTTGCCGACCTGACCAATGGTGGCAAAGCAGTCGCGGCGGACCAAGCGGACTTCCGTCGAGGGCAGTTTCAAGGTGACGTAATCGCCATCTTTAGCGGCCACCTGAGCAGAGGTTCCGGCGGAGCGGGCCATTTGGCCACCTTTGCCGGGGTACAGCTCAATGTTGTGAACCGTAGTACCTAGGGGGATGTTCTTCAGCGGGAGGGCGTTGCCGACCTCGATCGCTGCATCTTCCCCGGACCGAATGATGCTGCCCACCTGCAAGCCAGACGGATGTAGAATGTAGCGCTTTTCGCCGTCGGTGTAGACCACGAGGGCGATCCGGGCGTTGCGGAAGGGATCGTACTCGATAGCGACGATCTTGCCGTTTACGCCAATTTTGTCGCGCTTAAAGTCGATCATTCGATAGAGGCGCTTGTGGCCGCCCCCACGATGACGACAGGTGATCACACCGCGATTGTTGCGGCCTTTCTTCCGATGGACGGAGGTCAACAGTGACTTTTCGGGCTCAGATTTGGTGATCTCTGCGAAGTCCGAAACGCTGCGTTCACGAGTGCCGGGCGTCAACGGTCTGTATATACGAATTCCCATGGGTTACCTCAGATCTCGCTTACGCTTCGGGGAAGAGCGCAATTGAGTCGCCCTCCGCCAACTTGACAATTGCCCGCTTGTAGGTGGATCTAAAACCCATATACTTACCCATTCGACGGGTCTTGCGGGGGGGCATGTGGGTGCTAATTCCCACTACCTTCACATCGAACAGGTACTCGATCGCGGCGCGAATCTCGGGCTTGTCAGCCTTGGGATTGACATCGAAGGTGTACTGGTTGTTTTCGAGGGCAAGGGTCGCCTTCTCGGTAATGATCGGTCGGATGATCAAATCCGCCAATGTGCGCTGGTCCAATGCTCTAGTCATTTGCGTACACCTCATGAATCTTAGTGATGGCCGACGCAGTGGCCACAACTTGGTCAGCGAGCAGGATGTCGTAGACGTTCAGGTTGCTGGCGGAGATAATCCGCAGTTTCTCAACGTTCCGTGCCGAGAGATAGACGTTTTCGTCGCGCTCACCCACGATCAGCAGCACGCGGCTAGAACCTGCGGCCACACCCCAACGGGCCATCGCAGCCAGCAAATCCTTGGTCTTAGGCTTGGGCAAATTCGCGCCGAAGTCCTCCACCACAATCAAGTCCGCCATCCGATTCACAAACGCCGTACGCAATGCCAAGCGACGCTCCTTGCGGTTCATCTTCTGACTGTAATCACGGGGCTTCGGCCCGAAGATCACACCGCCCCCTCTCCAGAGGGGAGAGCGAGTCGAACCCGCACGGGCGCGGCCCGTTCCTTTCTGCCGCCAGGGCTTACGACCACCACCACGCACTTCCGAGCGCGTTTTGGTGCTTGCGGTCCCTTGGCGAGCATTTGCCAGTTGGCGAACTAGGGCGCGGTGCACCACAGCCTTCGCCGTTTCTTCCTTTGCGACACGGAGGTCGATCGTTGCCGATCCCTTGTCGCTTCCTTGCCAGTCTTTAATTGCGCATTCAGCCATTTTCTTTACTCCTGCCCATACATGAACTTGGGATTGATTTGCGAGGCTCTTGTTTTCTTCAAAAACGCCGCACTACTTGCCCACTTTCTTTTCGGGCATGATTTTGAGCAATCCACCGGGCTTGCCAGGGACGGAACCCTTAACCAAGATCAAGTTGCGCTCGGTGTCGATTCGCACAACTTCCAGCTTCTTGATCGTCACCTGCACATTACCCATCTGACCCGCCAGTTTCTTACCGGGGTAGATCCGACCGGGGGTGGTACCAGGACCCGTCGAACCGGGCTCTCTGTGGTTCTTAGAACCGTGAGACATGGGACCACGGGCAAAGTTGTGACGCTTTTGATAGCCAGCGAACCCCTTACCAATCGAGGTTCCGGTCACATCAATAATCTGTCCGGGCGTGAAGATATCCACTTTGATTTCTTGACCCAACTCGAAGGCCGAAGCATCTGCCACATGGCACTCAGTCAGATGACGCTTGGGAGCCGTACCCGACTTATCCAAGTGACCCTTCTCTGGGCGAGTGATATTTTTTTCCTTCATATCCCCGTAGGCGATCTGAACGGCCACATAGCCATCCGTCTCCTTGGTCTTGATCTGGGTCACCGGGCAGGGACCTGCCTGGACCACAGTCACGGGAATTGCCTTTCCGTCTTCACTAAACACTTGGGTCATCCCAAGCTTCGTACCGAGAATACCGATAGACACGGTATGGGCTCCTTTACTCAAAGTGGACTTTGCTATGGAGTAGCGGTGCTCTCACACATACCCCGGACAGAACCGCACAAAAACTTCCTATCCACCTGAAGAGATAGTACAATTGCACGATATTGCGGCCGACGACCTAACCGAAACCAGTTGAGCCGCACGGAGCGCGGGATTTGCAGTTTACTTGCGGAGGGACTTGAAGGGAGAGCCCAACAGTATCCAGAGCATGTAGCGCAAAGGGTTAGTTTCCACTCATTACAGGAAGCGAGCAGCCGCTCACGTCATTGGCGTCGCTCGGGCAAAAAAAATCTTGCTCAAGGTATCCAAGACAACAGCTACGGGCGGGAAACCATGCCATGCCAAATTTTGGCGACGATTTAGAATCATACCTTGACTGTCAACGAATGTCCAGGAAGAGTTTTAGATTTTCTTCCAAGGGGAGGCTACTAGGTTTCTCGATGCCAGGTTTGCCGATCGAACCCCCCGTATGGCCGTAATATATAGAGGAGTAATATTGCTCAGCATTGATTGTTTAGAAGACGGGACTTGCGATTTCCTATGCCTTTGATCACCACCGGCGGCAAACTCTTTAAGGATCTAGAAAGCAACGGCGCACTGGCGGTCTATGTGCCCCTAGAGGGCGGCAGCGAGGGCCGTTATCAGCGGCGCATTCGATCGCGTGGCTACACTGCCCTGAATATTTCGGCCCGAGGCCTCGGGATGTGGCGATGTATCTGACCGGGTTTCATGGCGTACGCCACCCCACCTGGGTAAGAAGTCTGCCACGAGCGATCCCGCCGTCGGCGAAGTTTACTTCGTGCCGCCGATCGTCAATACCCAGCTAGATAATCTCCCTAAGGGATCCAAGGGTCTGCTGCTCTGGATTTTGGAGGGTTATGTGCTGTCTAGTCAGGAGTTGAGCTACCTTGTCAGCCTGACGCAGAAGGAACCGCGACTGAAGATTGTGGTGGAAATGGGGGGCGATCGCACCTTCCGCTGGCAGCCCTTGGTGAGCGCGATCGCGGCGGCTTAACCATGGGTTTGACAACCCCCTCACGAAAGATCTGTTTCAAGGCGGGCCTTGGTCCGCTCTACCGCCGATCGCACCTGCTCAAATCCCGTGCCACCATAGCTGTTTCGCGCAGCCACGACCTGGGCGGGCGCTATCGCCCCATAGATATCGGTCTCAAACGCCGGATGCAAAGCCTTCCACTCTTCTAGGGTTAAATCCTTGAGGAGTTTCCCCACCGCCAACGAGGTGCGGACCACTTTGCCGACAAGGTTATAGGCTTCCCGGAAGGGCACACCCTTCGCCGCCAGGTAATCCGCAACATCGGTGGCGTTTGAAAAGTCCTCTGCCACAGCTTCAGCTAGCCGCACTGGTTTGAACACCAGACCAAACTCGAACAGGATGGCGATCGCCTCCAGACAGACCTTCACCGTATTGACGCCATCGAACAGCGCCTCCTTGTCCTCTTGGAAGTCCTTGTTGTAGGCCAAGGGCACCCCCTTCATCATCACCAGCATCCCCTGCAGATGGCCAAACATCCGACCTGTCTTCCCCCGCACCAGCTCCGGCACGTCGGGGTTTTTCTTCTGGGGCATAATGCTGGACCCCGTCGCACAGGCATCCGTCAAACTGACAAACCCAAACTCCTGGCTGGCCCAGAGAATCACTTCCTCGGACAATCGGCTCAGGTGGGTCATGATCAGGCTCGAAGCCGATAGAAACTCAATGGCAAAGTCGCGATCGCTCACCGCATCCAGGCTATTGGTATAGATATTGTCAAACCCCAGCAGTTCGGCGCTGTAGTGGCGATCGATCGGGAATGTCGTCCCGGCCAAAGCCCCAGCTCCCAGGGGACAGATGTTCGTGCGATTGTAAACCTCGCCCAGGCGCTGCCAGTCCCGCTCTAGCATGTCAATGTAGGCCAGGAGGTGGTGGGCTAGGCTAATCGGTTGTGCCCGCTGCAGATGGGTGTATCCAGGAATCAGGGTTTCGACATGCTGCTCGGCGTGGGTGAAGAGCGCCCGTTGGCAGTTGCGAACCAGTTGTTTGATCTGAGTGATTTGGTCCCGCAGATAGAGGCGGGTATCGGTGCCGACTTGGTCGTTGCGCGATCGGGCAGTATGAAGTTTTTTACCCAGGTCGCCGAGTTTGACGGTGAGTTGGCGCTCGACGAAGAAGTGTACGTCTTCATCGGCGAGGGTTGGGGTGATGGTGCCCGACTGGTAGTCCTGGCGCACCTGCTCTAGGCCCGCGACTAGCTGTTTAGCCTCGGCTTCAGAGATGATGCCGACTTTACCCAGCATCTTGGCATGGGCCTGGGACCCGGTAATGTCGTATTCGATCAGCGCAATGTCAAAGCCAATACTTGCATTGAAGGCTTCGATCATCGGGTGGAGTGTCCCCTCAAAGCGCTGACTCCATTGAGCCGAGTTCTGTTCAGTGGTCATGGGCCAATCACCATAGGCAGGATGGGGCGATTAGCCCACCCTACCAGAAAACCAACCCCGACTCCAATTAGCCGTAGGTTGTAAAAGTCTTCACCAGATAGCCAAACACTGCACCGCCCAGGAAGGCCCAGACTTGACCCGTGCGAACGAACTTGCCCCAGGCACCGCCGATGCTCTTGGCAAAGTCAGGCTCGTCCAAGGTTTTATCACCCAGAGCCATCACGATGTCTGGCAGTTGAACGTGATCGAGGTGGGTCAACCCCAACAGGTGATGGGACAAATCAGCAATGGGGACGATAGAGACCTGGTCCAACAGATGGATTAGCATGACACTCCTTAAATCGGTGATAGCAATGAGCAAATTTATCCCCAAGTCTACAGGCTAGCCCGTGGCTTGAAGCATTTTATTGGCAGCCAAGTCCTGGCTGACGAGCACCCGAGGCAGACGCAATTTGAAGCCACAGAGGATTTCCCAGGAGATGGTGCCAAGGAGGTCCGCCCAATCGTCCGCACTGATACAGTCACTGCCATCCTGGCCGAGCAAGGTGACCACTTCACCCTCCTTGACCCCTGGCATATCGGTGACATCAAGAATAATCTGGTCCATGGTGATGGAGCCCAACTGCCGTACCCTTTGCCCCCGCAGCAGGACATCGATTTTGGTCGAGAGGTTGCGGGGGACCCCGTCGGCATAGCCGATGCCGATCACGGCAATGGTGCGATCGCTATCCGCCACATATCGATGACCGTAGCTCACCCCTGTGCCAGCGGCGAGGGATTTGACCTGGGTGATCCGGGCTTTGACTTGAAGCGAGGATTGGAGATTGATTTTGGCTTTTAGATGGGGGGCGGGGTAAAGTCCGTAGGTAATCAACCCCGTGCGGACCATGTCGTGGTGGAAGCGGGGGTCAGTAATGGTGGCGGCGGAATTGGCGCAGTGGAGTTTGGGGCCTTGGGGATCGTCTGGATCAATGCCAGCGCTCTGGAGCGCCGCGAGAAAACGCTGGTGCTGAAGATTGAGCATGGTGGGGTCGGGGTCGTCGGCGGTGGCGAAGTGGGTGTAGATGCTGGCGATCGCCAAGTTAGGCAGATGTTTGACCCCTTGGATGAAGTGAGCCGCCTCTTCCCAGTTGGTGCCGAGGCGGGACATGCCTGTGTCGAGTTTGAGGTGAACGCTGAGGCTGGCATTTTGCGCCTGTAGGGTTTCGGCGAAGACTAGGGCCTGCTTGGGGGTGACGAGGGTGGGCTGGAGGTGCCACTGCACCATGGCCTGGACCTGTTCAGGTAAGTTGGTGGCGCCGAGAATTAAGATGGGAGCAATGATGCCCGCCTCACGCAGGACGATACCTTCGGGGATGGTGGCGACACCCAGCCAAGTTGCTCCGGCATCGAGGGCAGTTTCGGCGACGGCGATGGCCCCATGGCCGTAGGCATCGGCCTTGACGATCACCATGAGGTGCGTTTCGACGGCGAGCTGAGCGCGGACCTGCTGAATATTGTGGGCGATCGCGTCAAGATTAATTTCGACCCAGGCGCGATCGAGATTCATGTCCGAAACGCTCGATCCCGGTTGCCAGTGACGCATAGGTGAGTCCTCCAAGGGGTGGGCCGCAATCTGTCGGAATTAGGCGGATATGCTAGCATTAATCCATACTCTACTCAGCAATTGCAATTCCATGGGTAAGGTTCTGGTGCTGAATGCTTCCTACGAACCCCTCAACATCACCAGTTGGAGAAGGGCGGTGGTGCTGTTGATCAAGGACAAGGCGGAGTCGTTGGAGGATATGGGGAAGTTCGTCTATTCAGATATCCCCCTACCGACGGTGATTCGCCTGCGTCAGTATGTGCGTGTGCCCTACGCGGAAATTGCCCTGACGCGAAAGAATTTACTGCATCGGGATGGCCATTCCTGCCAGTACTGCGGCTTTGATGGCGATGCCTTGACCCTGGACCATGTGATACCGCGGATCGCGGGGTGGCCAGGACAGTTGGGAAAACATTGTGGTGGCCTGCATGCGCTGCAATGTGAATAAGGGCAACCGCACCCCCAAGGAAGCGGGCATGCCCCTGCGCAAGACCCCCCACAAACCCCATAGCAGCTTGTTTTTCGAGGTGAGTCGCCAAGTTAAGAATGGGGCGCACCAAGAGTGGAAGAAGTATGTGATTGGGGCTTGATGGAGATGGGGTCAGGTTAGAAAACCGAGGGGTTTTACCCTTTTGGCTGGTTAGGTATGTTGTTTTTTGGTTTTTTTTGCGAAGATTAACTTGCGAGCCCTGAGAGACAACTTGTGAACCTCCATCGCCCCTAATGACAAATACTTCTTCGACGACAGGTTTGGTGGATTCGGTTAATGGGTCTGCTTCATCGCCTGAGGGTCTTGCACATCTGACGCATGGCTATGACTATCGGGGGCGATCGCCCTACACCTCTTCTCGGTATCAGGAACAGGAAATGAAAACGGATGAGTTCCGGGCTTGTTTGGAGCGGCGGCGGGGGGAGCGCCATCTGATTATCCTGCAGGATTTTCCCGATCCGGATGCGCTGTCGTCGGCTTGGGTCTACAAGTTAATCTGCCAGAAGTACGAGATTGTCTGCGACATCATCTATGCGGGGACATTGAGCCACCAGGAGAATATTGCCCTGGTCAAGCTAACGGGGCTGCCGATTCAGCGCTGGACGCCCCAGGCTTTTCGCAGCAAGGATCTGTCCCTCTACCGGGGGTCGGTGCTGATTGACAATCAGGGGACGACCAGCCAGTTGATGCCAGCGCTGAAGGAGGCGCAGATTCCGGTGGTGGCGATCATCGACCACCATAGTCTCCAGGAGGAACTGGGGGCGGAGTACCAGGATATTCGCACCCACACCAGGGCGACAGCGACGATTTTGACGCAGTACATCCAGAGTGGGCTGCTGAAGCTGGACAGCAACAGTACGGAGCATGTCAAATGTGCAACGGCCCTGATGCATGGGATTCGGTCGGATACCAACCGTCTGATGCAGGCCCAGGAGGAGGACTTTCTGGCGGCGGCGTTTTTGAGCAAGTTCTATGATGCGCAGCTGTTGAATGCGGTGTTGCAGTCGTCGCGGTCCCGTCCGGTGATGGAGGTGATCGAGCGATCGCTGAAGAATCGATCGGTGAAGAATAATTTCTCGATCGCGGGGGTCGGGTATTTGCGGTATGACGATCGCGATGCGATTCCCCAGGCAGCGGACTTTTTGGTGACGGAGGACAATGTCCATACGGCGGTGGTCTATGGGATTGTCCATGATGAGGATGAGGAGGTGGAGATGGTGGTGGGATCTTTGCGAACCAACAAGCTGACACTGGATCCAGATGAATTCTTAAAGGAAGCCTTTGGCCAGGATGCCCAGGGTCGGTTCTTTGGGGGTGGCAGGTCCCAGGCGGGGGGGTTTGAGATTCCGATCGAGTTTTTGGCGGGCTTTACGGAGAATGGGGAGTACGCCCAGATGAAGTGGCGGGTGCATGATGCCCAGGTGAAGCAGAAGCTGTTGCGGTTGATTAATCCAGATCAGAATTATCCCAAGGATGTGAATTAAGGATGAGCGATTTGGCGGTGCGTCCAGCGAAATATCGGCGATCGTTAAAGACTCGATCGCCGAAGAACTCGGCTTTGAAGCTGGCGATGCTGTGGTTTCAATCAACGGGGCCAAGCCGAGGGATCTGATCGACTATCAGTTCTTCTGTGCCGACGAGTTTCTGGAGCTGGAGGTGCTCGATCGCAAAGGTCTAACCCATACCGTCGAGGTAGAGAAGGACTACGACGAAGATTTGGGGCTGGAGTTTGAAACGGCGCTGTTTGACGGGCTGATCCAATGTACAAACCGCTGTCCGTTTTGCTTCATTGACCAACAGCCACCGGGACGACGGGAGAGTCTGTATCTCAAGGATGATGACTATCGGCTGAGCTTTTTGTACGGCAGCTATTTGACCCTGACCAATGTGACGGAGCGGGAATGGCAGCGGATCGAAGCGATGCGACTATCGCCGCTCTATGTGTCGGTCCATGCTACGGAATCAGAGGTGCGATCGCGCCTCCTCAAAAACCCTCGGGCCGGGTTGATTCTGGACCAGCTAGCCTGGTTTGAAGCGCGGCAGTTGCAGATCCATGCGCAGGTGGTGCTTTGTCCGGGGATCAATGATGGACCGCATTTGGAGCAGACCCTGCGCGATCTGGCGGCGTTTCATCGGGGAGATTTTCCGGCAGTGGCATCGATCGCCGTCGTACCCGTTGTTTGACGCGGTTTGGCCCGACGAAGATAGCCTGATCCCCGATCAGCCG
>JAAUSA010000018.1 GCA_012031975.1 Alkalinema sp. RU_4_3
ACCCCCATCGGATCCTCCCCCCCCAACCCCGCCGCCAACACCCCCGCCTCCTCCAACCGAAACCCTGAAAGCTCGATCGATCGCCCAATATTAAAAGGCGTACGCTGCCGATCCTGAATCAAATCCGCCGGCGTCGTCACCCCAATCAACGCAAACGTCAACCGCCGCCACTCCGGCTGATCCGCCCGTCGGTTATAACAATCCCGAATCACCGCAAAAAAGTCATCAACCTTAAAATCCAAACTCAGCACACTATCAATCTCATCCACCAGCACCACAATCGGCCCATCCACCAGCCGCAACAGCACCTCCTCCAAAAACTTGCCCAGCCGCTGCACCGGCGACAACAAAGGCATCCCCGCCCACCACTCATTCAAATCAAACCGATCCCACAGCCCCAAGCTCCCCACCAACGAATCAATCACCCCCGCATACCACTGCTCCGGCCCAATCCCCGCCGTCCCGATCGCCGTCACATCCACACTGGCACAGGCCACCCCTTCAGCCTGCAACCGCGCCATCACCTGCACCCGCAGACTCGACTTCCCCATCTGCCGCGAATTCAGCACATAGCAAAACTCCCCCGATCGCAGAGCCTGATAAAAATCCTCATCCGCCTGCCGCCGCACATAGGTCACAGCATCCGTCGGCAGACTACCACCCACTTGATAGACATCAGGGGAACTCAAAGCCATAGCTATTCAGGGATTTCTCTTACATTAGAGAAATTCTACTACCAAACCCACCCCTTAGCGCCGCCTCAACCGAGACAACCCAAGCAAGTAAACCAACCCCAGCAATCCACTCGGCCCAGGCACCTGCTTCACTCCCAAATCACCTGCAACAAACCCATTATTGCCAGACGGTGCGATCGATCGCCGTTCCCCCGAAATCATAAACTCTGTCCAAGATGCCGTAAAACTAGAAGTGCCATTTTCCACCCCTCGCACATCCTCCAAATAACTCGACCACACCAGTCCACCAACTGCCGTCCCAGGAGCCAATCCCGCCAACGCATAGGTCAACGTCAATTTATCCGCCGGACCCGTTAGCCCCGAAGATGTTTTATTCGTACCCACACCTTGCAGCGTCCCCTTATTTGCCGCCACATACCAACCCACAGTCGGCGATCCCGACAACCCGGAGGCCTGACCATAGGCTCCAACCACTGGCATTTGAGAAAACATCGATCCATCTGGCTTCAGAAAGCCCAGTACAGCATATTCCCAAAGCGTTCCAGAAGTATTCAAACTTGTGAATTTCGCTTGCAGATCCGTAATCTGCCACTCTTCCGAAAATAGCAGCGTTGCTGTTGTCGAAACTAACGATCCGGGGTTATTTTGCTGAACAGACTTATTAAATCCACGGTTAGAAACAATCGTCTTTCCAGTCAACTTCAGATTTGGTGTGCCAGAACTGGACAACGCCGCAGGATCGCTGTCACTATAATCGATCGTAAAGTCATCTCCGTCTTCATTATCCGCTACCAGTTTTGCGCCCGTCTGATCGTTTAATAGATTGTAGGACGACGACCCACTTAGGACCGTTGTCGCACCTGGAAAGGCATACTCGCTAAAGTCGATCACGACATTCTTCAAACTTGCAGCCTGTGAAGGCATAGGGGAAGTGGCGATCGCACCAAATCCAACGATCGCCGCCAAAAAAACACGCTTCATGATCACTCTAAACTCAGTTACAGAACAGTCAAGCCCATCTTCCAGCAACCCTCACAAATCCATGGCTTTCCTTTAGCTATCCCCAAATCAGAAAATAACTCTCACAAAATAATAAAGACATATCTCCCACGATTTTGGCACCACTCAAAGCGATCACCTTAATCCAAACGCAAGAAATTAAGCATTTTTTCAATCTCTCGATCGACTAACTGGTTCCAAGCAATTCTGTAATGGCTCAAATCGAGATCGCAGATTTTCAGTTGTTCGATCGCATCCACCATAGAAGAAACTGAGTTGTCCACTAAAATTGCCCATTCACCAAAGATTTCCTGAATCAAAGGCGTATTACTCACAATCAAAGGTGTATTAGAAGATAGCGCTTCACAGGCTCCACTGGGCTGGATCAGATCCTGCGTGGTCAGAACTAGAGCAGCGGCACTGCTACATAACAAGGCATGATATTCCTGAATCGGCAGAAACCCTGTCATCCTGACATTTTGAAGCCCTTGGAGTTTCATCTGTAGCGCCTGGGGTAGCTTTAAGGCATCAGCAGTTAGGATAAAGGTATGGTCCGGCAACTGAGCCATGCTGTCTAAAAGCATCTCAACAGGCTCATCGGGATCGAAGGAACAGATCACGAATATCTGGCGCTCTATCCGTTTAGCTTGGTATGATTCGATCGCTTCCAAAGGATCTGGAATATTGAAAAACGTAATATCTGGATAGTCTTGCTTCGCCAACGCCAGAATGCCATGGTTATGGACAATCACCGCTGCGGCATTTTTAAGCAAGCGATCGCTCAGCGGCAGCTTGCCCCAGGCGATTTTTCCACCCACATTTTGAAAGACTGGGTTATGGGCATCGATCACATAGGGTATTCTTAACAGCCAGGCAACAACGGCACTATACAGGGGTGGTGCCTGAGCTACGATAAATGTAGGCTTTTGTTTGATGGCCGTATAGCAACTAACAAGTAGTTTATACAAATAATCGATCGGCCTGCATAGCTTCCTTCTAAAGATATGGGGAATAAACAAAATTTCAGACCTTAGTCGAGGCGCAAGCACCTCGGCCCGTCGCTGATATCTCTTCCAAACAATAAATAAAGCTCTATCCATTTACCGATTACTCCAGACAAGTTACAAAAATATAGCTCTTTGACCGTTACGCATTAGCGACTTTAATCCCACCAATATAAGCGATGCCAATTATATTTAGCTTCCATTTTCGTGGGTCTTGCTGCCTTGGGAGTACCTTATGGTATTCCAATTCAAAATCCTCAGGCTGTTCCAAACAATTAGAAATTGAAACTGGCAAAAAATCACAGGATTCAGAGAATCGAACGAGCGGTAATGTAACTAGCGTAATTGCATTGCGCGGCTTCACTGGATTCAGCCAAGAGGCATAGGTACTTGTAACGATACAATGACCATTAAATTCAATCTTAATGAAACCATGATCTAAATCAGCCTTCACATAAACTGCAATCAGCCTTCCCTTAAGCAGAAAGTTTAACGCATTTTCCTGGGAAATAGAAAAATATCTTTCTTTGAAAATTGAATTTTGATAGACCAACACATCCGGCTTTTCTAAGAAGAACTGGCTATCATTAAATCGATCGAAAAATGCCAGTCTATGAAAATTATCTGCATAGATAGGTTGTACATCAGAGGGTTTGAGTTGTTTTCTCCCTAGTCGCAAATCTTGGATGACACCTATTCTATTGAGTTCATCCGTAATAATTTGGGCAACGACCTTAACCCCAAGAGGACGACTGTAATGGGAAGGATCGGCCTCCTCATACAAAGTTCTCACCTGTTTCGTATCCGAAGAACAATGCAGCGATCGCGTGACATCCACAATCGGCAACCTATATCGCTGAGCAATCTGCTGATAGAGTTCAGACAACTGACAGTTTTCATCATGAAAATGATCAAGATGCCTAAACAAAAGGATCACAATCAGACAGTTAGAATTAGACCCCTGAACTTTTCTAATAAACCCTTCCAGCACCTTGCCAGCCGCATCTAGTGAGTAATTATTCTTTTCAATTGCATATCGATCATTAACACAATATTCAAAAAAAATAATATCATTGTTTGCCGAGATCCTATGTCTATCCTCCTGAATTAACCCATAGATACTATGGGTACCCCCTAGAGAATAGTAGTTTAGCTGCGTCGGGCGAGAGGCTGATTTACTGATGGAAGCATCCAGGTAATTCGCATAGCCCTTTCTCATTACGGAGTTAGAACCGCCAACGATCGCAACCCTCAATACCTCCTCCTTATATAAGCGCGAAACCAGGCCCACGAACAGTTGCCTAATCCACATTATTGAGGCAAAAATTCTTCTCATTAACATTTCCCAATACAACACCACAAGCATCATACGCCTTCTCCAGCACCTAAGGATCTAGTAGGCCCCCGACCTACTGAATACTACCAGGATTGTCTTAAGGAAGATCTTCAGATCAAGCCAAATGGACCACTGCTCAATATATTGAATGTCCAGCTTCAGGACATCATCAAAGTTTTGGATGTCCGATCGCCCAGAGATTTGCCATAGCCCAGTGATGCCGGGTAAGACTTCATGGCGGATATGATGGTGGGGCTCGAACTTCTCCACATCTCGCAGGGGGAGGGGACGGGGTCCAATGAAGCTCATCTCCCCCAAGAGAACGTTGAACACTTGGGGGAGTTCGTCCAGACTATAGCGACGCAGTATCTTGCCAACCCGCGTCACCCGAGGATCGAACCGAATCTTAAAAAGAATCCCATCCTTATTGACATTCTGATCTTCCAATGCTTTTTGAAGTTGATCAGCATTGGCAACCATAGTCCGGAACTTCCAGACATTGAAGGGTTGATTATGCAGACCAATTCGGAGCTGGCGATAGAATATGGGTCCGGGATTATCTAGGAAATGATGATCGAAAGAAACAGATAAATTGGAGAAAGTAGCACCAAGAAAGCTGCCGCGCCCAGAAAATCAAGCACTCGTTTCAGTAAAAAGCTAATGCCTTCGATACTCGGGGCATTCAGCCTAAAACAGGGAATACTGTGAATATAGGAAAGTTCAACCTCCCGGAAAACAGGTTTTAATTCCCCCGGCAGGAGGTAGAGGGTAATGCCAGCATGTTGCAGCTTCCAATAGACATACATGGGATCGGCCAGCGGATTGGCATGAATATAAACCTCTGACACACCGATCGCACGAAGACGAGTAATCGTATTATCAATATTTTCCAGAGACAATGCTGTTATTTCATCCCAACCGCAAAATTTATAATAGGCACAGCCCCTAATTAAATCAATCACCATACTGGCATTCTGCGGATCGACAATTAAAAAAACTGAATGGAGAAATAGATTGGCCTTATTACATTGTATTATAATTAAATTAGAGATATATCGCCCAAAACTGACAAAGAAAAAGCTGAAAGCCCAGAACAGGAGGAAAGTCGATCGCGCCACTAGCGCCTGAGGGAAGTAAAGAAACGCAACCAGTAGGATAATTAGACTAGAGATCGAAATAGATTTAAAGATTGCTGGATAGTTACGCCGATGTTTACCTGATTTATACAGTCCATTCGTCAAGAAAATGCTAATGTTAATACCAACTAGCAGAATGATAATGCTAGGATTCTCTTTAAAACTCCAGGTTGGATTCCAAGTTGAACTCAGACTTTCCGTGATATACCGGGCGAGGATGAGAAGAATCGAATCTAAGACAATCAGGTAAGAAGCCCTAATGTTTTGAGTAATCAGACTTCTACTAAACGTCAGCCACCTAGAGTCTCGAAGATCGAGTGTGGCGGCAGTGCCTGTTTTCTCCTTAATTGGATCCGCTAGATTAGACATAACGATTGCCCTGACAAATTTTCCAGATGAATGAATAGAGCGTCACTCAATGTTCCAGCCACCGTAGACCACAAAAGATTTTGTGATACCCAAAAACCTTTCTCGAAAGAGATGGGAACCAGGAAAGAGATAGCGAAACTTCCTTTCCGTCAACAGCCGGATCGATTCAACTTCCTCTCTGGCTCTGACCGAGGAGTCGAATTTTGCATACCAGCCCAGTGAAAAATGAGTCACTAGCCAAACACGCCAGGCAATCGGCAGCCAGTGAAACGCTGGGAAGACAAAGTGGGGCTCGATCGGGAAGTAAAAGTTAGGCGTCTGAATAAAATATCGCTTACCCACCCGCTGGATTTCCTGCGCCATCAGCGCCTGATCAGCATAGACACCCACATGCTCAATCACAGAGTTCGAGAACACAACATCAAACGCTTTCGTTTGGAACTGCCGCATGTCCCTGGCATCACCCACACAAGATCTCAGCCGGGGATGGGGGGATATCTCACCCAGTTCTGATTCACTCGTATTCAGCAGCACAATCTCAACGTCAGTCACCCCTGAATCTAATAGCCCCGTACTTTGCCAGAACGCCGATCGCCCACCCACATCTAAAATTCGAAGCGGCTTGGGCACAGTGGATAGCAGGCGATTCAGCAACTTCAATCTTTCATTGCGCAAAGCCGTTGCAATAGAATTCGACTGGTGATGATCGTAAATGCGACTGAGGAGTTTCATGGTAGATTGCGATCGAAGGTCTAGCAAGAATGAAAAGCAAATCCAAACAAATTAACCAAATGACTCAACTTTTTCACTGCCATCCGGCATCGGCGGACTAAAGTCCTTCAAGCCCGATCGCTGTTGAAAAATATTCCACAAATAGAGGGGATTGAGCACCGTATACCGATACCACAGCCTTCTAGGTTCTTGAATCAATCGAAACAACCATTCAAGACCCGTGTCCTGCATGATCTTCGGAGCCTGGGGCAAATTGCCCGCGAAGAAATCAAAGGCTGCGCCCACCGCCAAAATAGGCATTTCCAGCACATCCCGATATTCATAGGCCCAGACCTCCTGGCGGGGACAGCCCAAACCCAGAATCAGCACATGGGCTCCGGTCGCTTTGACGCGATCGACTAGATCCAATTTCTCATCCTGGGACAGTCTCCGAAACTTCGAAGGTTCATGGCCCGCGATCACAATGCCCGGAAAACGCTTCTCTAGATTGCGAACTAGATTATGGAGAACCTCCGGCTTGCTGCCATAGAGATAAATACCAAGGCCGCGATCCGCACAGGACTGCAATAACTTAAGCGTTAGATTGGGGCCATAGACTCTATCATCCAACCTTTTCCATAAAGCCAATTCAATGCCCATCGCACAGGCTGCCCATCGGGCACAACTAGATCAAGACCATTTAAACGTCGCGCATGGGTCGGATCCAAAACACCTGTCATCACACCATGGACCGCTAGGGCACTAACCGCGTAGGCCCGCCTACTCTCAGCGGCTTCGGTGATCCGATCAACAGCATAGGCATAATCAACGGCATGGACATTAATTCCAAGGATGGAGTGTTTTCCCTTGTTAATCATAGCTGCACCCACTTGTCTAGATTTTTTGCGTAGATCTCACCCAGAATACCTTTAATATTATACTGAATTGACCAGTCAGGATAGCGCTGTTTAAATTTCGATAGATCGCTGACATACCAAATGTGATCACCGATACGATTGTCTTCGGCGTAGGTATATTGGAGTGGGCTAGAGGCTATTTCCTGACACAGACTAATTGCTTCTAGCATGGAGCAATTGCTTTCCCTCCCACCTCCAATGTTATAGACCGCCGCCACCTCGGGATCTTTGTAGAATTCATAGAAGGCTGCGATCAAATCAGCCGAATGAATATTGTCCCTGACTTGCTTGCCTTTGTAACCAAACACCTGATAGGGCTGCCCTGTCACCGTGCATTTCATCAAATAGGCAAGAAACCCATGGAGCTTTGTCCCCGAATGGTTTGGTCCAGTCAAGCAGCCGCCCCGAAAGCAGACGGTGCGAATCCCAAAGTATCGCCCATATTCCTGCACCAGCACATCCGCCGCCACCTTAGAGGCCCCGAACAGAGAGTGCTTACTTTGATCGATACTCATATCCTCCGAAATACCTGCAAAGTATTGATGGGAGGAGTCAATCTCCCAACGCTGCTCCTGCTCGATCAGGGGCAGGTAATTTGGCAAGTCACCATAGACTTTGTTCGTCGAAGTGAAGATAAACACGGCCTCTGGGCAATGGTCACGGGTTGCTTGCAGCAGGTTTAAGGTGCCATTGGCATTGACCGAGAAGTCAGAGAAGGGATCGCTCGCTGCCCAGTCATGGGACGGTTGCGCCGCCGTGTGAATAATCAGGGAAATATTCTGGCCAAATTCCGCAAAGATTGCCTTAATACTAGCGTAGTCTCGGATATCAACATCTCGGTGGTCATAATCCGGGATCTCCGCCTCAAGACACTTGCGGTTCCACTCGGTGGAGGCCTCCTCCCCAAAGAAGAACTTGCGCATGTCATTATCGATCCCAATAATTTTCAGGCCGAGGCGACCAAAAAATCTGACGGCCTCAGACCCAATCAGCCCAGCGGAACCCGTAATAATTGCGATACTCATAGGACTAGTGGTGGTTTGATTAAAACAACAAAAAATCGAATGCCTCTTAAGGGATCAAATTAGTTTTTTCTTATCCCTTGTATAATAAGCATAAACAGCCCCCCAAAGAAACAGCATAAGTAGAATTTCAGAAATTAGCGTCGCCCAGATCGCACCGCGCCACTGATAGATGCGGATGAGAAACAGATTAAGCACCCCATTGAGTAGGGCTGTTAAGACCTGGGCAAAGCTCCTGATGCGCTGATAGTTGGCACCCGTAAGAATGTCAGCGGCTAGGCGGTGGAGGCTCTTAAATAGAATGGTTGGGGAAAGCCACATTAAAGCAATGGCAGAGTTCAGGTAACCATCACCCAGTATTTTGGGGATCAAAGGCGACATCAGGAAGATCAAGGCAACCGCCAAGATCGAGTAGCCAAACAGGATAGGCAATATTTTTCGACCCAGTTGCAGGGCCGTCTGAATCCCAAAGGCACCTGCTCGAAAGAAGTCCCTAAATGTAGCCAGCATCAAGGATTGCATTGGTAGCAGGGAAACATTCAGAATATGGTAGGCCGCTCCGTACACAGCCACCGATTCAACGGTGGATAACTTAGCCAACATAGTCTTATCCAGGTCATTATAAATATTTTCAGCCGCATCACTAATTGAGAACGAAACGCCCTGTCCGAGCCTTTGGAAAGTCCTAGCAACTTTAAACTTAGGATAGCCAATCTGCCTAAACACCATTACATAACTGACGATCGCCGTCACCAAGGTCGCCACACAGTAAAGAACTGACCATATCAATAAGGTTGGCTTAAATAGGGTAACAAGGGCCAATATGCCAAGAAAGCGATTAATCGACAGAGACAAGATTATTTTAGAAGATTGCCCTAGCAGGCCCAGGCCAATAAAAGCATCCCGGCCATTATCACTTAATGGCATAAATATAAGATTTGACACTGCAAGGAGCAGTACTGAATCGATCGAGATGTACGGAATCGGATATGAGCTGAAGATTAATAGGATGGTTGCCGTTAAGGCCGACCCAAAAAATAGGGTCTTTAAGATCGAGGCACCATAGTACTCGGCGCATAGGCTCTGATCCCTGGAGACATGCTGAATTAAAACCCTGCTGCTCCCGAGATTAGCAAAGGGGATAAAGAGCGAGATAATGGCGATCGTAGCAATGAAGGCCCCATATTTATCCGGACCAAAGGTGCGCGCCAAGACAACAAAATAGACGGACTGGACGATCAATCTTAGGAAGAACGAATTGAAGAGCATTTGGGAGTTTCTAAACAGCTCTCCCTGGCGTAACTTAGCAAGCAGAAGCCGTAGATTATCCATGGTTGTGCTCTTGATGAATGAACAAACAGAACTCACTCATGGCTGGGAAGCTGCCTGCCGTAGGGTACCGCATCAATCACGTTTAACGGCACCATCACATGCCCTGGATTCAGGGAATAGATATAAGCCACAGAAATCACCCAATTAAGATGATTAATCGACATAAACGACACCTCCGTGAAGTTAAAGACCAAGGTATATAGTAGAAAGGAAAACATCCATAGGGTTCTATAGTCCTTAAGTATCAGATATAAAATTAAAGCCTTGCCAAGATTATAAAAATAGCCCAATATGAAAATAGAAAATCCTACAAAGCCCAAGTTGACCAAGATTTGAAGATAGCCATTATGGGCATGGACAGGCCCCCACTTATAGACCGTCCAGAGCATCTCCGTTTCCAAATGGGAAGCAGAAAAGAAAGAGCCATACCCGTAGCCCAATAGCGCTTTCATCTGAACAAACTCCCACAGTGAGTCCCATAGCGGCGTTCTTCCGGAGATCGTAATGTCTTTATTATTGAAATCCAGGAACTCGCTGATATTAAAAATCAAGGCAGCCTGCACCATCAGAAACAGGACAATCGAAAAACAAATCGCTGATACGCCCAGCTTCGATCGCAGTGAAGAATATTTCAGCACATTGAGAAGTATGACAATGGCGACAAGTGACAAAAGCGAGATCGCTGATTTAGAGAAAATGATTAGAATTACCGAAAGAAGACAGGCCACACCACATAGGAGACGACGCCTGGGATACAGGCTAGCTAGGCCATAGAACATCAGAAAGGAGATAAACATGTTTTCCCCCAGCGTGCTCTTATGAAGATAGATCCCCTTCCAGGCCCCCGAGATGGCCTCCGTATACATCACACCATCCCCCCGAAAAATAAACAGGAAACACAGGGGAATCGCCAGGCCAAAGGCCCAACCCATCAGCTTTAGCTGCCGATCGAAGCTATACTGCGTCCCCAAATAAAGACCGAACAAGGTCGTCCCAATCAGCGAGATCACTTTTTTCAGGACAACAGTCGGCATGGAGGACCATAGGGCTGACGCCACGGCTAGGGCCAATAGAGCCACCATCCACTTGTTTTTTAAAATAGCCCGACAGGTTAGTTGCCATCGCAGACCTAGCAGGGCGATCGTGACGAAATAGATTATCGAAGCGATCATCCTGAGCATTGAGCTGCTTGAGTCAGGGCTATTCTGGGAATTACTCGTATCAATCACCAGCCCAAACAGCCCCTGGGAAAAGAAGAAAATAGAGGCTATGGCAAATATCGTTTCACCCCATCGAAGTAGCTTTGTCATATATAAATACTGCTAGGCCCCATGAATCTGCTTATATTCTTGATATTCAAACCCCAAGCTCCCCGAAATCATCCCCGCCCCCAGGCACAGTCCCTGCACCCCTTGGACAAATTGTGATTTTCGACCGAGCGAAACCAGGGTCCCGACCAGACCTTGAACGAAACGAAAACTCCCCTTGGCAATGCGCTTAACTCTAGTCTTCAAGGAACCATTCTGAACCAATTCACAAATCGCAAAGGAATTCCCCCGGCGATAGGCCCTTTTCCAGAGCCACTGCGGATTCGTCCGACTTTCCGGCAACCATTCCGTGACCAAGGCATTTTCGGCCCAGACCGCCCGATAGCCTTTTTCAAACAGCTGCATAAACAGGTGGGTATCTTCCGCCCCACTCAGGGCAAACCGCTCATCGAAGCGAAGATCGCGAAAGATCGCAGCCTTCGCCAATAGATTACTGGTATAGACATAGTTGTAGTTATGCCGCAGGTCCTGACCATTCGCCAAATTGGCCCGTTCAAAAAACCGTTGCAGCCAGCGATCGGTCGCCCCCATAAAGTAAGGTACCACAGGCCCCGTCAGCACATCGGCCCCAAACTCCATCTGGGCGGCCATCAACTCATCAAGCCAATGGCGATCCGCCACCTCGTCATCATCAAGGATCGCAATAAAATCGACTGGATATTTTTTCGCCATATCCACCGCATGGTTGCGGGCGATCGGAATCCCCCGCCGCCCTTCAATCTCGTATTCCAGGGCAATGCTATTTCTAGCCCTAAAGTCCTCACAGACCCTTCGAGCCGATCCCGCCGCGTCATTATCAACAATCACAATCCGCAGATCGGGCTGAATATTCTTGACAAACTGCTGCGCCGCCAGACTCTCTAGCAACCGACGCAATCCCTCGGGCCGAAAACAGGTTGTTACGCAAATCGCGATCGAAGTGGCTTGAATGTTTGACATATTGAATTTGATTGAAGAGTAGAGCACCCAATGATCCCGCATTACCTGCGACCCGCCACCGGGATTGGTTTGCCCCGCAAGGATTTACTGCCGCCTTCGCGATCGCGCCGACCCTCCACCCCATTGACCACCATCCCCAACACCCGATGGCCCGACTGCCGCAGCCATTGACGCATGGTCTTTAACTGCTCAATCTCGACCTTGCCCAACCGCATGACAATCAGACTGCCATCCACCAAGCGATTCAACACGGTGCAATCCGCCGTCCCATTCAAAATGGGGGAATCAAACACCACAAAATCGTATTGGCCCATCACCTGCTTCACCAAAGCTGCCATCGCCGTCGAATCGAGCAGCACCAGGGGATTAGGAGGCACCGTCCCGATCGGCAGCAGATCCAAATTATCCCGCACCGCCACGATCGCCTGGTCCAGTTGCACCTGCCCGACCAGCAGATTACTCAGGCCCACCGCATTACTCGCGCCCCACACATGGTGCTGACAGCCGTAGCGCATATCGGCATCCACCACCAGCACTCGGCGCTGGCCCTGGGAAAGGGCCAGGGCCAGATTCGCCGCCACCGTCGATTTGCCCTCCTGGGCACCTGCGCTCGTCACCATGATCGATCGCGGCACCTGGTCCACGGGCAAAAACCGCAGATTCGCCTGCAACATTTGGTAGGCCTCCTGCCCCGCCAATTGCAGCGTATCGGACAGCATCAATTGCGGCCTGCCCTCCAGGCTCGCTTCCCTGTGGGGAGGCGCCATCTGGGGAATCACACCCAGCAGAGAGTAGGGCATCAGCGCCGTAATTTCCGGAATCGTCTTCACCGATCGATCGGCATAGTCCACCAAGAAAGCCAGCGACAGTCCCAGCAATAGTCCCGTTACGCCGCCCCCCAGAATGATCACGCCATTTTTGAGCAAAGCCCTATCTTCCGGGATAATCGCACTCGACACAATCCTGGCATTCCCCACAGTCTGATTTTCCGCCACCTGCACTTCCTTCAATTTATTCAGCAGCATATTGTAGGTGGTCTGGGCAGCATCCACCTGCCGCTGTAATTCCCGCTGGGTGGATTCTAGGGCCGGAATCGATTGGGACTTCGCCCCCATGGACGATCGCGACTGCACCAAGGAGGTCAAACCCTGTTTGAGACTGGTACGTTCTGTCTCAGCGCGGGCCAAATCCCCCACCAAGTCCTGCTGGGTCCGACTCATCTGCAACTGACCCAGGGAAACGGGCTGCCCCGTAATCTGCTGGGTCTGCTCCTGCAAGAGGGCCTGGGCCGCTGCCACCTGCTCCACTAGCTGTTTAATCTCCGGCGCATCCTCTTGGTAGAGGGTCCGTTGCTTGGCCAATTCACCCTCCGCCAGCCGCACCTCGGCTAGGGCCTTTTGCACCGCCTCCGATTGATTCAGGGCATTCATTTGCAGGGCCTGATCCACATCCATACCAATTTGACTGCGCAACTGCGCCACGCGGGCCTCGGCCTGGGACAATTGGGCGGCGGAGCTATTGATATTTTGCGTTAACAGACCAATATTGCGGACCGATTCCTCAGTTTCCCGCCCCAGGGCCACCACGCCATTGGTCTCCCGGAAGCGTTGCAGGGCGTTTTCGGCCTTGCGGACGGCATTCTCGGTCTTGGGTAGCTCCGCTAAGATAAACTCGCGGGCCGCGATCGTCTGCGATCGATTTACCTTGACATTATTGGTGATGTAGTCCTGCATCACCTGATTAACCAAGCGAACAGAGCGATCGGCATCATCAGACCTGTACATCACCTGCAAGATATCGGTCCCCGTCACAGGTTTAACCGTCAGCTTTTTCGCCACTTTGATCGCACTGATCGGTTGACCCTTGTGATCCCTCAAATCCAAGGTTTTTACCGAGGTCTCAAGGACAGGCAGGGACTTCAAAATTTCAGCCTCCGTACTCAGGGGATCGCTTCTAGAAGTAGCCGCTTTGATCTCCGAGGACTTTGGATTGATGCCCACCAGTTGCGAGGATTCATCCGGCTTGACCAGCAGCATCCCCTGGGCACGATAGTTTTTTGACTGGAACAATACATAGAGACCTGCCAAGGTGAGTCCAGCCAACAACCCAGCTAGCACCAAACCCCAGCGACGCTGTAATACCTGCCAGTATTTCTGGAGATCTATCTCCTCAATGAAGTTAACGGTCTCGATCGCCGAGGTGGATGTCGGGACTAAGTCATTTTTCATAGGGTTTCATCCATCAAAATACAGGTAGACAACAGCGATAAATTGGGTATAAAATTTGACTACTCGAACTTAAGAGTAATCAATCTTACAAAAATGAAATTAAGTACAAGCGAATCAATTAGCCAGACCAGCGCAGGGATTTATTGCCATTGCATTGATAGTCATTGCGCCTGGCAGCATTGCGGGTAAACTCACCCACCGAACTATTTCCGACCGGGTCCATCACACCAGAGACCTGCATCCACAATTCCCGAGATGCCAGACTCACCTGATACTGATTGTCCTGGATGCGGACGTAATACCAATTTCTACATTGGCATTGCGCACACCAAAATTCTTCCAGCCATTCCCCAGATAGCGCAACCGTAGTGCGGTTTGCCAACAGTGCCTGGGCATTTTGCGGATTCAGGCCACGCGATCGTAGCTGCTCAACCTGATCAGCATATAGGCTGTATTTTTTACTGGCACTGTCTAGATAACATCCATGGTTCGGACAGAAAATCCCGCGTCGCTTAGAACGCTTCCGATTGCGGTTACAACGATACATAGAGACACCCACTGACCGATAAAATGCACCAACTCAGTACGTAAACATACTGAGACCATCTTAAGTTGATAGATGGGAAAATTAAAAGTAGATGCACGCAAAAAGTTCAGATTTAACTCACATATAGTTTGTATAAAGTAGCTGTCAGACCCGTTAGGTCAAACAACCCACAACAAACCTACATCAGTCACCGTAGATAAACTGAGATCCCCAGGGGACCATCAAAGTTCAACTCTCGGCTGAAAGGACTCTTCAGAGAAATCCGGAAGTATTTGATTTTTTTTTACAATACCACGACCCATCTCAACGAACCGCGACCTAAGCCAAACAGCGCAAAAAATCCGTAGAAACTAGGCAGTAATGTTAAGGTTCTGTGAATTCTTTTCTTTGAAGAAATAAACAAAGCTATTTTGGCCTGTTTTGTTGCAGCAACCTGCGATCGATTGCGCCAAAAAAAGAAGCGCTCCCAAAAAGGAACAATTCTCTCGATCAATATCTGTATCCAGACTCACAAAGCGGGTGGGGGGAATCGAACCCCCATCATTAGCTTGGAAGGCTAAGGTTTTACCACTAAACTACACCCGCATGCAACCTCATAATAGCATACTCCAAAACAGCCTAGATAATCTCAACTTCTAACGTAACTCTCCAATCACTGCTCAGCACTGGAACTTGCAAACTAGTCTGAATACTTGGTCTATACGTTATCCGCTCGCTAGTCAAGATCGCCTTAGCAAACTCAAGCTGAACCGACGAGACTGTTTGACCCGGCTCTAATCGAATTGAGTCATTCTGTACCAAACAGATCGGACGATCGCCATCTTGCCTACAGAGGACAGACAGCGAAACTGCCACTTGAAATTTTTCACCCTTAGCAAATTGTGATGAACTTTGAACTTGAACGGGTTCATCACTCATCGTGATTCCCAAGATTGCCGACTGCACATCCCCTGGCTTAAAACCTGTAGGAATATGATCCTTTGAAATGATTACACCTCGACTAGAGACAGTTTCACCACTACCCTCACTCAATTTCTTATCACTTTCTGCGACCTCTACAGGATCCTGCTTCGGTGGTTCCTTTATGGGAACAGTCGGAGGTACTGGTTTTGGGACTTGCCCGGTCGAAGAATTCTGTTCCTTTCGAGAAGACGCTTTGGCAGGCTTTCCAGATTCTTGTACTGGAGACTTGGGCAACGTCGCCGATCGCGTTGGAGACTTGGGCCTAGGCTGCATCACAGAGCTTGGGACCAGAGAAGGCGTCGGGCTAGGAGGTACGGGACTAGGCGTCGGACTAGGAGGTATGGGACTGGGCGTTGGACTGGTACTAGGCGCGATCGCCACATCCTCCGGCGAGTCAGGAGCCGGAACCACAGGATCTGGCTTCGGAGCCTCCACTACAGCCACCTTCTCCGGCGGCAAAATCTCCCCATTCGCCCCCACCTCCACAAACTCCACAGGCGCAGGTTCACCCCCAGCCTGCTGCCCCGCCACCCGCACAATCGCAAACCGCACCATGCCCAACACCAGCGCATGGCCCAGAAAAGAGCCCATCAAACCCAACAGCAGCACATACTGCGGCTCACGATGGGCCAGACTTCCCGTAAATTTAGGCTCCTCGAACTCAGACATCTATATATAAGGCAGAAAAACGCCTATACAGTGTAGCCAAAGTTCACCCGCTTTATACCCGCGCCACCGATCGCGCCGGCTCCGGCTCCACCCAAAAGGTCAACACCGTCTCATCAATACCCTTCAACCGCAACGGCTCACCCTTCACCACGTCCTCATCCAAATAGTCCGCCACCGCCGCCGACACCAGAATCCGCCTCGGCTCCGCCTCCGTCTGCAACCGCGCCGCAATATTCACACTCGGCCCGATCGCCGTATAGTCCGATCGCGCCGCCCCCCCAAACATCCCCGACCACCGCCGTACCCTGGTGAATCCCACAACGGAAGGCCAGATCCGGCAATCCCTGCTCCAGCCACTTCTGGTTCAGCACCGCCAGCTCCCGGTACATCTGCCGCGCCGTCGCCACCGCCCGCCGCACCTGCTCATTCGGCGTCAAATCCTCCGGCGCCCCAAACAACGCCATAATCGCATCCCCCATAAACTTATCCACAGTGCCGCCATTGTCAAAGACCGCCTGGGTCATCGCCGCCAAATACTCATTCAGCATCTCCGCCATACGCCGCGATCGCAACGTATTCGACAGCTGCGTAAAGCCCACAATGTCGCTAAACAGCACCGTCACCAGCCGAGGCTCAGGCCGCAGATCCAGAGTCAAATCCCCTGCCGCCGCCCGCTGCACCATCGAAGGCGGCAGGAAGCGCTTCAGCACCGACTCCGTCAGATAGGTGTTCAGCTCCGTCATCTTGCGCTCATTGGCCTTCAGCGACAGGAGATTCCGGACTTCAGCGAGCAACATACGATCGTTAAAGGGCTTCGACAGATAGGCATCGGCCCCCTGCTCCATCCCCTCTAGGTGGGTGTTTTCGTCCGCCTTAGCCGTCAGCAGAACGATCGGCGTCCCCTTAAGCTTCCCGTCCTGGCGAATCATCCGAATCATATCCAGACCCGACACCTGGGGCATCATCAAGTCCGTGACAATAAGATAGGGATTTTTCTCCTGGGCCACCTTGAAACCCTCACCGCCATTGCGGGCCGTCACCACGCTATAGCCCTGCTGACGCAAAATGCTCGACACATAGCTGCGCAGATCCGGATTGTCATCCACCACCAAAATCAACTGGCCCGTCTCACCCACCACCGTTTCACCGGGGATCGCCTCGGGATAGAAGGTATCGATCGGTTTGCCCAGATCCTCATCTTGGAGTTCGGTTTCTAAATCCGCCAGTTCGACGAGGGCGCGATCGGTCTGGACCTCAGCTTGGACTTCGACAATTTGATCGCTGGGCAAATGCTCCTTCCCAGTCTTCAGCCAAATGCTGAACAGACTGCCCTCACCATGGGTAGACTTGACCGTAATCTTGCCCCCATGCATCTCTACCAGTTCCTTCACCAGGGCCAGCCCCAGCCCCGTCCCTTCATAGCCCCGATTGGCCGACCCCTCCGCCTGCCGGAACCGCTCAAACAGATGCTCGATCTGATCGGCTCGAATCCCAATCCCCGTATCCGCCACCTCCAGCAGACATTGGTCCCCCAAGGGCCGCAGCACCACCGTAATCGTCTTCCCGGCGGGCGTAAACTTCATAGCATTCGACAGCAGATTGTACACCACCTTGTCGAACTTTTCGAGATCCAAATACATCGGCGGGCAGAAACTCAAATCCGCCGTCAGCCGAATCCCCTTCTTCTCGCAGTAGGGCCGGAAGGACTCGACAATCTGACTGACAAAGTCCATCGTGTCACAGGGATGGAAACTCGGCTGCATCCGGCCCGCATCCAAGCGCTGCAAGTCCAAGAGCTGATTGACCAGTCTGAGCAGGCGGCGGGAATTGCGCAGCGCGATCGACGCCTGATCAAAGGGCAAATCCTGTCGCCCCATCACCGCCGTCTCCAACGGCCCCACCATCAAGGTCAAAGGCGTCCGAAACTCGTGGGAAATATTCTGGAAAAACTCCGTCTTCTGGCGATCGGCCTCGATCAACTGCTCCGACTGACGGCGCATGGTTTGATACAAATTGGCCTGCTGCACGGCAATCGCCGCCTGGGCCGCCACCGTCTGGACCAGCTGCAATTCCGAAGGCTGCCAAAAGCGCGGCGCTTGGTTTTGGCGCAGGGAGATACTGCCGATGATCCGCTCCTCGGTGATCAACGGCACCACCAGCAGCGCCCTTGCGGGAGAGCGAAACTCCGGCGCATGGAATTCCGGATGCTGGATCAAATCATTCAGCACCACAGGGGCACGTTCTACTAGCAGACGCTTAAGGACCGGGTTACCCTCGATCGGCACCTTAGACTTGGGCAGCGATCGCGTAATCGTGGTTTCGGCCGTAGCATTGCGGGCAGCTTCCAGGTCGATCACACCGAGGCTGGCATCGTAGAGCCCGACACACTGCACGTAGGCATCATCCTCGGTCCACATCGACAGGGCACAGCCATCGGCCTGGAGGGCCTGACCCAACTGCTGGGTGATCGCACTAAAAATTTCCTCGGGATCCAGACTCGATCGAATCGAAGCCGTCACGGTGTTGATCAGCGATTCTCGCTTAGCCAAGGCTCGCACCTGTTCGTAGGCATGGGACTGGGCCAGCGCTAGAGCCGCCTGATCCACGACCATCGCCACCATCTCCACTTCGTCTTCTTGCCAGGCCTTCACCTCGCCCCCACGATGGAGCGCCAACACCGCAATCGTCTCCCGCTGGGCAATCAACGGCACAATCAAACTCGATCGCAGATTGAGATTTTGATAGACCTGCTGGGTTGCGGGATAGGCCGCCAGGGGGGACTCCGGGGCGATTGCATCCTCTAGCAATTCCACCTCGCCAACGGTCCAAATCGTCTGACTCAAGGGTTCAGAGGGCAGCAACGGGGAGATCTGCCCCTTGCTTTCCCCGGACCCGCAATACACCACTCCATGCCCCTCCAACATGCCATTCTGGGCCGGACGGAGCAGGCAATAATCCATCTCGAAGGCCGAGCCAACGCTGCCCACAATCGATTTGATCAGCTCTTGATAGGTATGGGCACTGCGAATGGTCGTGGTGACTGTGTTGAGCAGGGTTTCGCGGCGGAGATTGCGGCGGAGTTCTTCTGTCCTGGCCTTGAGGACACCATGGGTCTCCGAGGCCTGCCGCACCACCTGGCGGAGCTCTTCGTCATCCCAGGGCTTGGTGACATACTTAAAGACCTTGCCTGAATTGATCGCCTCGACCAAATCATCGACGTCTGTGTAGCCCGTCAAGATAATCCGAATGATGTCGGGATAGCGCTTGGCCGTCAGACTCAGGAACTCTGTCCCGCTCATCAACGGCATGCGCTGGTCCGAAATAATTACGGCCACATCCCCTTCGCGCTCAAGAATCTCTAAGGCCATGGGGCCATTATCAGCTCTTAAGACACGGTACTCTCGATGAAAGGTGCGATAGAGCAGATCTAGATTATCTGGTTCATCGTCCACCACAAGGAGCTTTTGCTTTTTACTCTCACGAGTGACCATGCACCAATCTCCGGATGCCAAAGCAAGATAAACAACAGGTTGAGAAGGTCATGTACTTGGGTTATGCGGTCCCAGTTGCCTGAGTCAACATAATCGTCCTTCTGTAGATAATTTGCCCAAGGAGCAGGGGGTACTAACCTAAATCATTAGGTCTAAGTGATATAAATCACGGTTCTAACAAATGGCTGAGGCAATAGTACGGATAAACTTTCGTAGCTTATCCCTGCTGATTCCTTTCTCCATAATTCCCCGGATGGCAGGGCCGCTCACTATCTAAACTGATCCAGATTGTTCTAAAACCCAAGCAGAGTATTAGCTATAAGGGAACTCTGGATCAAATCCTCCCACTGATCCCCAATCGCTACATGTAGAGTTCCCTAACAACTTTTATCATTCTTGACACTAGGGGTATCATATTCTCTAGTTTATTCAGAGCCTTCATGCGTTGTCCTCTCTGCTCTAACTTAGAAAATCGGGTGCTGGAGTCTCGTGCAGCAGACGGCGGACATAGCGTCCGTCGCCGTCGTGAATGTCTCAATCCTGCCTGTGGCCATCGGTTTACGACCTATGAGCGGATTGATACAGTACCGATTACGATCCTCAAGCGAGATGGGCGGCGGGAGAGCTTCGATCGCAACAAAATTATCTCGGGCCTCCAGCGGGCCTGTGACAAAACCTCACTCAGCTTTGACCAGGTTGAAGAAATTACCTCCCTCGTTGAGGCTACCCTCCAGAAGATGGCTAATCGGGATATTCCCAGTACCGAAATTGGTGAACTGGTCCTACAGCATTTGCGATCGCTCAATGAGGTTGCCTACATTCGCTTCGCCTCGGTCTACTCACAGTTTCAGAGTATTCAAGACTTTATGGTGATAGTGCGTCAGATGCAAACCTCCCCGGAGGCTGAGACCGAGGGCTAACCCCTTGAATTTACTTAGCATACTGATTTTTCTGGCACTGCCTATACCTAAAGTTATAGAAAATATACGGATTGAATCTGAAGATATGCCCTCCGATAGGATGCGACTATGCAATTTCTAGGGGAGAATGGATCGCAGTATTAGGTGGCCGACGTTAATTCCTGATGCCGATGTCTGACCCAGTTATTCCGTTGCAGAAGAATTATTATGGTGCAACCCGCTGTCCGTCTAGCCCTAGAAGATGAGATTGTCGCCCAAGCCTTAGGCAGCATTCGGTTTGGGCGATTGGACGCCTATGTGCATCCCACACTAGGGGCCATTCTGGAACCCTCGAATCAGCCCCTAACGCGGGTTCCCAAAATTACACCGATTTTGCAGGTGCCGCCAGCCCCCCAGGTCTTTATCGGTCGGCATTTGGAACTGGCCCATGGGATTGCGGCGATCGTTGCCCATCGATCGATGGAGATCTGCGGCCCGTCGGGTATTGGAAAGTCACTTTTTCTGCGTCAACTGGCCCACCATCCCCAGGTGACCACCTCCCACCCCGATGGGATTCTATTTTTGACAGAACGACTGGTGGGTGGTGATCTCTATCAGAAGCTGTTTGATACTTTTTACTACACCTACCCCGATGCGCGATTGAGTGAAGCGGACCTGAAGTTGGTCCTGCGCGATCGCCAGGCTTTGATTTTGGTGGATGAGCTGGTGGATGGGGCGGAGACGATTTGCCAGCTCCATCAGTTGATGCCCCAGAGCACCCTAGTGGTCGCCACCGAAACGCCCCTGTTGCCAGCGCTGATGTATACACTGTGGCTGCCACCCCTGTTGGAGGAGGAGGCCCTGCAGTTGGCGGAGCGGCAGCATTGTCTGTCTGTGGAGGAGCAGGCGATAGTCTCGGCCTGCTGGCGGGAAACCCAGGGCAATCCCCGTCAACTCCTGCGGCGGGCCTTTTTAGCCCAGCGCCTAGAGGGCGGCTGGAGCCAGGAGATCCCAACGACCCAGGACCTTTGGGTGTCTGTGTTTGAGGGATTGATGACTGCGGAGCAGTGGATCATGGCGCTGTTGATTGCCCTGGAGGGAGGTGGGGTGACTTCGGCACAGATTGCCGCCATTACGGGACCCCAGGAGCCGGGACCGAGTTTGCGTTCTGTGGTGCAGTCCCAGTTGGTCACCCTGCGGCAGGGGCGCTATTGGCTGACGGAATTACCGCCTAGGGATTGGGCTCAATCTTTTAAGGCCGAGGCTTGGATGGAGCGGGTTTGGGCCTATGTATTGCCCCAGATGGGCAGGCCCGCCACCGTCCAACAACTGGCGGATATGGCCTGGCTGTGGGCCATGGCCCGGTGGCTGCGGCGATCGCAGCGCCACGAGGACCTGTTGCAGTTGGGGCGATGGCTGTCGCCGATGCTGCTGCTGACCAAGCAGTGGGAGGACTGGAGCAAGCTGTTGCAATGGATGTTGCAGAGCAGTTGGCAACTGCAGGATAGCCAAACCCCAGGGGTGGTGTCGGAGGGCTGGATTTGGCAGCAGTTGGCGGTGCTGGCGGGCTGTCGGGAGGATGTCACCCAGGCCTATGATGCCTATACCCAGGCCCTGAAGCGCTATCGCCAGGGGGGCGATCTGCCCCAGGCGGAACTGATGGCGCGCTGTCGGCAGCGTCTGATGGTGGATATGGTGCCCACAAAAACTGCCAAGGCTGGGCCAGGCAAGCGCGATACCTTCCGAGTGACCGCTTCGCGCGCTAGTCGCCGTCAGGTGAATTTGGCCCTGGGGGTGATCGGGGCTGTGACCTTTGGGGTGACGTTAGTGGTGGGGCTGTTGGTGCAGCGTCTCTGGAGTCCCGAGGCGAGTCTGGACCAGTCGCCGATTCCAGTTTCTTCCCCCGATCCTCAGAAGCCCCAGGAGCATCGTTGGGATTAGTGGGGACCGAATAGGTAGATGCCGTCTTGATCGCTCAGCAGCCGTTTTGTTGGATCCTGCTTGGCGGTGGCGATCAAGCGATCGAGGTTTTGCTGCTTCTCGGGATTGCCAGGGTGGCGGCGATCGAGCAGGATGTAGTCGATATTCGTCAACTGCTGGGCGATGCTTTGCTCAGGAATCGTGATTTTGAGGATTTTGCGGTGGGCCAGGTGGGGGGCCAGTTTTGCGGTGGCGAGGACTGGGGATTGGGGCGGGATCTGGGCGATCGCACTGCGGCTGGCCTGCCAGTTGTCGAGGTGCTCCAGATAGCGCCAACCCAGGTAGCTGAACTTAGACAGGCAGAGAAACATCAATAGACTCCAAAGCAAAACCAGGCGCCGCCGTCGGAACCAAGGCCGTTGGGTGGTTTGGGCGATCACCTGGAGGGCCGCCAGCCAAAGAAAGGGAATTACAGGTAAGGAATATTGATGGACTAGGTCCTTCTGGGGATAGTAGGTGGTGATAAGGTTGATCGCGATCGTTGGCACCGCAGGAATCAAGGGCAATAGCGCTGGTCCTAACTTCAGGCCCCAAACCCAGGGTAAAAACAGCAGCAGCAGATAGAACAGGTTATCCCCCGTGGCGATCCGCCCAAGCCACAGTCCTGGCTTTAGCACGACGCTTGCCAAAATCCCGCCGATCGAATCCCCAAACTCGGCATAGCGGGCGATCGATTCCACGCCACCACTCCGAAAACTCGGAATCACCCACTGTGTCACGGTGTAAAACCATAGTCCACCGAGGGCAAGGGCGATCAATCCCGGCAGCTGACGTTTGGTCACAAGCAACCATAGCCCTAGCCCCGCGATATTCAGTGCCAGGGAATCCCGGCAGCCTAGGGTCAGAATGATGGCGATCGTAAACCCCACGACCTTACCCGCCCGCGCTGCCCAAACCGCCCCCAGAATTAAGGGCACGGCGATCACCTCCGGGTGGAAGTCAAACAGGTTGACGTTAAAGACCAAGGGCTGGAGCAGGTAGACAGCGGCGAGGCTGTTGGACCAAGGTTTGCTCAGACCTGCTTGCTCAGCTAGCTTCCAAGTCACTAAACCGCCACTGGCCAGGGCGATCGCCTGCACCCCCAACAGCCAATAGACCGAAGGATAGATCCGGTACAGCAGTGATAGCCCGTAGAGTATCCAGTCGGCATGGCCCCCCATGAAATGGTAGCCCCAGAAGGAAACGATCGGCGTTTCCCCTTGGCTAATTAGGTAGGCCGCCTGATCGAAATAGCTCAAGTCCATGGCCGTGGACTGGAACAACAGATGCCGAGCGCAGCTATAGACCATCAACACCAGGGCATAGAGCGCGACCCAACCCCGGAGCGATCGCGGAAACTGACGGATAAAATCCATGGACCTAGGGGGAAACGACGACAATTGAGCGTTCCCATGCTATCGCCTGACGGGGTTGTTTTTTAACTGGCGTAGTTCGGCCTCGCTCAGATCGCGCCATTGGCCGCTAGCTAAATCCTCCAAATGCAGGTGGCCGATCTGGGTTCGCACCAATCGGAGTGTGGGGAAGCCGATCGCCGCCGTCATTCGGCGTACCTGGCGATTGCGGCCCTCGGTCAGGGTGATGGATAGCCAGGCGGTGGGGATGGATTGGCGCGATCGAATGGGGGGGACGCGATCGGCGAGGTTTGGCGCTTTGATTAGCTTCACCTGGGCAGGTTTGGTCCGATAGTCTTGGATTTTGAGGCCGCCTTGGATCAGGGGGAGAAGATCGCTATCGCTCGGCTGGTTTTCCACCTGAACCCAATAGGTGCGCGGATGTTCAAACTTCGGGTGACTGAGGCGATGCTGGAGCGGACCGTCGCTGGTCAGCAGCATCAGGCCTTCGCTGTCGTAGTCCAGTCGACCGACCGGATAGATGTCGGGCAAGTCAATGAATTGTTTCAGCGTGACCTTCTCTGAGCCATCGGAACTGAACTGGCTCAGGACATTGAAGGGTTTGCTGAACAGAATGTAGCGATGGGGCATAGGGGTCAATAGCCCTACAAAATGCCACTTAAGTTGAGTACAAACCCCGGCAGTTCAGGATTGCAGTCAACCTGGCTGGGCTGATTCAAGACTACTACGGATTGATCCGATCGATAGACCTCCACCTGTTTGCCCTTAGGGTTGATCAGCAGCCCTAGCACAGCGCCATTGCTGATATATTCCCGCATCTTTTCCTGCAAGGCCGTCAGCGAATCCGTCGCCGAGCGAATCTCCACCACAAAATCCGGGCATAGGGGCGGAAACTTCTGCTGTTGCGCGGCGGTGAGGGCTTCCCAGCGGTCGAGCCGGACCCAGGCTGCATCGGGGGAGCGATCGGCTCCATTGGGTAGCTTAAACCCACTGGAGGAGCTGAACACTTTACCGAGGAGGGTTTGTCGATTCCAGATGATCAGGTCTCCAATCACATCGGCTTCGCGCCCTCCACTTTCTCCTCCCACTGGCGGCATAATTACCAAATCTCCCATTGCATTGCGTTCAAACATCAGTTCTGGATTGTTGCCGCAGAGTTCATAGAACTGATCGTCCGTCATATCGATCGTAGGTTTCAGACAAATCACGTAGGCCGTCATGGACAGATCTCCGCATCTCAGGAGCCCTTTCATTCTATCGCAACTAAAAACCCCCGCTACCCATTGGGTAGCGGGGGTTTAGTTCTCAACCAATCTCAGGAATTAACCGTTGATGGCAGGAGCAGCAACTGCAACAGGTGCAGCAACGCCCGCAGCCAGGTCAAGAGGGAAATTGTGAGCATTACGCTCGTGCATCACTTCCATACCGAGGTTTGCCCGGTTGATCACGTCAGCCCAGGTGCTCACCACACGACCCTGAGAGTCGATGATGGACTGGTTGAAGTTGAAACCGTTCAAGTTGAATGCCATCGTGGAGACGCCCAGGGCGGTCATCCAGATACCAACCACAGGCCAGGCGCCGAGCAAGAAGTGCAAGGAGCGGCTGTTGTTGAAGGAAGCATATTGGAAGATCAAACGACCGAAGTAGCCATGGGCTGCAACGATGTTGTAGGTCTCTTCTTCTTGGCCAAACTTGTAGCCATAGTTCTGAGATTCAACTTCAGTGGTCTCACGAACCAAGGAAGAAGTCACCAAGGAACCGTGCATTGCGGAGAACAAGCTACCACCAAACACACCAGCAACGCCCAACATGTGGAAGGGGTGCATCAGAATGTTGTGCTCAGCTTGGAACACCAACATGAAGTTGAACGTACCGGAGATACCCAAGGGCATACCATCAGAGAAAGAACCCTGACCGATGGGGTAGATCAAGAAGACTGCGGATGCAGCTGCAACAGGAGCAGAGTAAGCAACGCAAATCCAAGGACGCATACCCAAACGGTAGGAAAGTTCCCACTCGCGGCCCATGTAGCAGAACACGCCAATCAGGAAGTGGAATACCACCAACTGGTAGGGGCCACCGTTGTACAACCACTCATCCAAGGAAGCAGCTTCCCAGATAGGGTAGAAGTGAAGACCAATAGCGTTAGAAGAAGGCACAACAGCACCGGAGATGATGTTGTTACCGTACATCAGGGAGCCAGCGACGGGCTCACGGATGCCGTCGATGTCCACAGGAGGAGCAGCGACGAAGGCAATGATGAAGCAGATGGTAGCAGAGAGCAAGGTGGGGATCATCAGGACGCCGAACCAACCGACATAGAGGCGGTTGTTGGTGCTGGTGACCCAGTTGCAGAACTGCGACCAGAGGTTCGCAGATTCACGCGTCTGAAGAGTCGTGGTCATGGTTTTTATGATGTCGGAGATAAATGTTTCGGTTTCCCGATGAATTAAAGATAACCGAACCGTAACGGAATGTAAAGGAGTTTAACAATCTGCTTAGATTTGGAAAGCATATCGATCCCATTAAAAAAGCCAAACCGCCTGTAGTGATAGGCGTTTGGCCCAAAATTGAGATGGTGAGCGATCGCTCATATTTGTAACAAAGTCCTCCAGCGAGCCGATCGGCTATCTACCCCACATAGACATGGCCATTGGGCATGATTGCCCCGATCAGCTTCGCCCCCGTCATCTTCACCATGACGCGATCGTCGTAGCCCACCTTGGCCCCTTCGAGGTTGGCGCCACGCAGGTCGGCACCGGAGAGATCCGCACCAATCAGATTTGCCCCCCGCAGGTCCGCATTGGAGAGATCCGCCTCCAGCATATTGGCCCGGAAGAGGTTAGCGTTTTGTAAATTGGACTCAGCTAGGGTAATACGGTGCAAAAACGCATCACTGAGGTCGGCGTTGCTGAAGTTCGATCGGCTGAAGTTGCGATTCGACAGGTCCTTTTCCTTCAAATCCCGGTTACTAAAGTCCGAGCCCGAAAAATCTGCCTGGGCCGGGCGAGGGGGAGTGGCTGCCTGCTGGTAGTTGCGCTGGCTGTAGGTTTCTGGCCGAGGTGGGGCGTTGGGTCGGCTGGCTTCCCGGTATGAGGGAGCTTCCCGAGCAGGCTCCGCCTCGGGGCGATGGTACTCCGGACGGTAGCGCGACTGGGCGTAGTAGTCCGCTGGGGCTGGTTCTTTTTGGTGCCTGGGGGGGTGGCGGCGGTGGCGCATAGGCGCGGTAGTCCCTTGGATTCGAAGTCTCACTCTTAGCGGCCCGACGGGGTTCTTCCGCCTGGGGCTGGCGCTGCTTCTGGGAGGCCTGGTAGGCCGCATAGGGGTGATAGCGCTGCTTCTGTTCGGACTGGGGGGCAGAAGGTGGCTTATTCTGGTTCTCCCGCAGGGTGTCGCGGGCGTAGTTAATTTCTTTGAGCTTCGACTCAGCTAGTTGAATCAAACGCGTGTTGTCCTTCGGAACGCGATCGGGGTGCCAAATAAACACCAAGTCCTTATAAGCCTGGGTCACCTCCGCCATCGCTGCGCTCGGTGGGAGTCCCAAGATTTCATAGCACCGACTTAGTTCGTCCCTCGACGCCATTCACTTCTAGCCCCTACGATTCTCCTGGACATACCTCAATCAGTTTAAAGGCAACCCCGAACAAATACGGTGGTTTCAAAAGGTTATCTTTATCTCTTCTGGAGGATTGGCCAGGACTAGACAGTCTCTAGCCAGTCAAAAATCTTGTCGAGCTGGTCCAAGGAAATCAGCCCGTACTGCCAAGGATCATCGGCAGGGGGTCAATGGCATTCTCCCGCTGCTTCAGGGCAAAATCCACCGCCGAAGAGGCGATCGACAGGTCTTCGACAAGAAATCGTATAAATTCCGAATAAATTGCTGGTGCCATGGACGCCTCACTTCCTGAGCCGGAAATAAAAATATCAATTTGTTGTTTGTTAAACAGATGGACCGATGGGGCCTTCGGAAAAGCCAGGCTGTCTGCTTGGGCCTATTGTGGAGAACGAATCTCAAAAATCGGACCCGGAATAGACAGTCTTGAATCTGTCCTCTATAAAAAGGTGAAATTATGGCTTTTCTAGAAAAGCTTCGAACTTGAAGCCGATCTATTGTGCCCAAACTAAAAGAATGGTAATCACCTGTACTTCCAAAGCCATTCGACCTATGCATAGTAGCACATATGTTCTACTAAAACAGAGGAGAATCGAGGACGAAGTCATCGGAACGAGGAAAATACGGAGTAGACTCAGGAACCCTGCCTAAGATATCAGTGGTATCACTGATGACCTTAATTGGTCATGGAGTATAGCACCTATTCCATCTTTCGCCCGACTGTTTGATATAAAAACTTAAACTTGGGTCTCGGGGTGATGATCCACACTTAACCCGTTAAGTATCGAACCTTAGGGAATGAACGATATTCTGCAGACATTTTGGAAATCAGGGCTGCAATGCATCAGCCCCCCTGGCTCTGAGTCCTAGGGGGGCTGATAAATGGGGTATGACGACCTTGGGGGGTGAGGCCCCTGGTGGTGTTAGGTTCTAAGTCTTAGATTATACACAACTTATCCTAGGCAATTACTTGTTGATAGGACGCGGTTTGACCACTAGGCGATCGCCCACCTTCAGTCCCAGGGCCTCGGCCTGGCCGGCTGCCAGCTCGATCACCTGATCGATTGTGGTTTGGGAGGGGTAGGTGGGGCAGGGGTCGGATTTGCAGGGGGAGGCATTGTGGATCTCTTCGACGACGCCCTGGTGGAGGTAGATGATATCTAGGGGGATGAGGGTGTTCTTCATCCAGAAGTTGACCCCGCGAGCGGGCTTGAAGGGGAAGAGCATGCCGCGATCGTCAGCCAGGGAAGTGCGAGCCATCAGCCCAATTTGCTGCTCCAGGGGGGTCGCTGCCACTTCTAGGCCAATGGTTCGCTGGCCGATGGTTACCTCAGCCGTAATGGGCAGGGACTGGCCCGCTGGCTTGGCCGCCATGGTCCTCTGCTCCGGCGGGGCCGATTCCACGGGGGTAGGGGTCCCGGCCATGCAGCCTGCCAGGAAAATGCTGATTAAAATACCGATCGATCGCATGACCTGCTGCCTCACCAGAAGATTGCCCATACTCTACTAGACTTCCAATCCTGCAACAGAAAACCCGGAAACTAAACTCAAGCCTCCCGCAGCACGTAGCCCACGCCGCGTACGGTTTGGATCAAGCGGCGCTCACCCTCCTCTTCAATCTTGAGCCGGAGATAGCGGATATACACCTCAATCACATTCGATTCTCCCATAAACTCGCTGCCCCAAACATTTTCCAGAATCTGCTCACGGGGCAGCACCTCCCGAGGATGCTCCATCAAAAACTTGAGCAGTTCGAACTCCTTGAGGGTCAGATCGATCGATCGCCCATTGCGCAGCACCTGCCGCAGACCCAGGTCCAACACCAGGTCAGCAAACCGCAGTTGCTCATGCTCTGTCACCTCTGTCTTGAGATAGAAGCACACCAGTTTTAAGAATTCCTCACTGCGGTAGGGCTTCAGCAGATAGTCATCGGCCCCCGACTCTAGGCAGGCAATACGATCCTCCACCTGGTCCCGCGCCATGATCAGCAGCAGGGGCAACCGACTGCCCTGCTGGCGAAGGGTCTTGCAAAAGCGCAGGCTGGCATCGCCCCCGGCGGCACGATCGACCACCACCATCACAGGCGGAGCCTTAACCATCAGATCGAGGCCCTGGCTCGGCTCCACCGCCATCACCGTACGGTAGCCCGCCGCCTGCAAATCCAGGCTCATGGACTGGGCGAGCATCGCATCGGGCTGAATCAGCAGCACACAGGGCTGCTGCTCTAGGGCATTAGTGGACATTAGGCTTGGCCGCATGGGTGGTCCCCCATCCTAATTTATCTCGCAGCAGATCCAAAAACTCCGGCGGTCTAAGCCGCACAAAACGCGCCGCATAGGGCGACTTCTCCACCCGAACAGTATCCTGGGGCGTAATATAGCACCCCGCATTACCATCGGCCACCATCATGACGCGATCGGCCACCGGAAAAATGGTCACAGGCTCCATATTGCTAAACACCAGGGTTCTAGAAGCCAGGGAATGGGGACAGATCGGCGTCATCTGAATCACCGGAATACCGGGGGTGATCACTGGCCCCCCCGCCGAGAGTGCATAGGCCGTTGAGCCCGTCGGCGTAGACAGAATGATCCCATCGGCGGCAATATCCACCCGCCCATGGCGACCGATCTCCACCTCAAAGTGACACATGCTGGTCAGGGGTTCGCGGTGGATGACCATCTCGTTCAGGCAAAGGGCCTCCCAGACAATATTGTGATCGCGGTACACCTGCACCGTCAGCATCGTCCGGTTTTCGATCTCATACTCCCCCGTCAGCAAGGCATCCAACTGCAAGGTGAGATCATCAATCAGCAGCTCCGTCAGAAACCCGAGATGCCCTGTATTCACCGCCAGCACCGGAATCCGAATCGGCGCTAGCTGCCGAAAGGCCGACAGCACCGTCCCATCGCCCCCCAGGGCCACTGCAAACACCACATCCTCATCAAATCCCGGTGGCGTCAACCGATCGATCGGCGTACGACAGACGGAGCTATCGGAGGTCGCATAGCCCAAAATTCCACCCTCCCCCGTCGCCACCACAACCTCCCATCCCCGCGACTCAAAGGCCGATCGGAGTATGGCTAGGGCGGAGAGGGCGGAGGGCTTTTGATCGTTATAGATGATCCCAGCCTTAGGCACGTTGACTATCCGCAGTTAATTGTTAAACAGACTTGCTAAGCTAAGCCAGCATAGCGGAGATTTAGAAGCGCGGGTAGGCCCGTTCGGTTTTCTTTTTCTTTTTCTTCTTGAGTTGCTCCTGGGCATACTCGACTTCCTTGAGTTTCTTCAAAATCCGGCTGAAGTAGTCCTGCATGTAGGTTTCCAGCGTAGAAACCTCGCCAGGATCGATGCCTAGAATCTCATAGGTTTCAGTCATGTCAGCATTGAGCGGCTTGCCCGTGGCGACGACTTCGGTGAAGGCGAGGCGATCGGCCATGTTCCAGGTCCATTGGAAGAAGCGCATGATTTTTTTGACGCTCCGCACCACCTGGATCGGCACGGCCGTGGTTTTGGCGGTTTTGCCGGAGAGGCGTTCGCATAGATCGATGATTTCGTAGGCACCCCAGGCGCGGCTGCCGACGACCGGTAGGGTTTTCTTTTCCGAGGCCGGGGCCTTCAGTGCGGCGACCGCAAACTTGGCAATATCGATCGTATCCATGTAGGCCGTGGGGGCAGTGTCACCCATCACCCAGACGGACTGCCCTTCTAAGACCGGAATGGCATATTGGCCGATTAGCCCCTGCATGAAACCGCAGGGGCGAAGAATGGTGTAGTTGAGATCCACTTCTTTCAGGTAGGCCTCAGTGCAGGCCTTGATTTTCATCAAGGGCACATTGGGGAATTTTTCGGCATCTAGAATAGAGAGGAAGATATAGCGATCGATGCCCGCTTTCTTGACCGCTTGAATCAAATTGACCCGACCCTCCCAATCGATGGCCTTGATGCTCATGGCATCGGAGGCCCTGGCAGTCGATGCATCGATCACCGCCGTCACGCCTTCTAGGGCCGCAGGTAGGGTGTCCGCATAGCAAATGTTGCCGATACCAGCTCCGCCCCCCACTCCTTCAAAAACGCCGCGCGCTTTTGACTGCGTACTAGACAGCGTACCTGGTACCCCTCATCTAGGGCACGGCGAGCAATCTGTCGTCCAAGGGTTCCAGTAGCGCCAACAATCAGTAAGGTCATGGGGAATAAAGTCGCGGGGTCTTATATGACAAAATGTTAACTCGATTTGACAATCCTATCAGACAAGCCCGGTCAAAGGGTGATGTTTCTGAGAATTGGGGTGATTTTGGGATCCGAAATGACTACAAAGGTAAAGTTTTGTCGTTTGGAGGCCTGGGATTTCCCAAAAAACGAATCAGCCAAGGGATACCCCCGGCTGATTTGTTAAGCGGAATTGATCGATTGCTTGGCTTACTCTTCGTCGCCTTGGATCTTCAGCAGGCCGTACCCGAGGATAATACCGATGGGAATTAGGATGGCGGTGGTCAGGGCAACGGTAAAAATTTCTCCCATGAGATGTCTCCGAGTACAGTAATTTCTGATAGTTGGGTTGATCGTCTCAATATATTGTAAACCAGGTTGTGGGTCAGGTTCAGAAGTAATTATGGTGAAGCCGCAGATAGACGATGAACCCTTGGCTGGCGGCGGCAAGGTTAAAATTTCCTCAAGCGAGACTAGAGAGATTGCTGCCACCGGATACGATGTGGGTGAAGCCGGAGGGGGGCCTGACTTGGGAGAGCGGATAGAGAGGCGGCGGATGTTTGGATCGAACAATATGTAAGGTACCTATGGGGAAATCGTTAACACCGTCAGATTGGATCGACCTACTGAAGATCCATCGGGCGATCGCCGTGATTCGATCGGACGAGGTCGCACTGGGGTTAAAGATGGCCCAGGTGGTGGCAGCAGGGGGCCTTCGATTAATCGAGGTGACCTGGAACAGCAGCAACCCAGCCCAACTGGTTACCCAACTGCGGGAACAGTTACCCAACTGTCGGATCGGCGTCGGGACAATCCTCGCTCCCGATGAACTGCGCGAGGCTATAGCCGCCGGAGCCGAGTATGCCTTCATGCCCTACTGCGATCGGGCCGTAATGGACTACGCCCTGCACCGAGAGATCCCGATTATTCCAGGGGCCTTGACACCGACAGAGATTATGAACGCCTGGCAGATGGGGGCGACCTGTATCAAGGTGTTTCCCGTCCAATCCCTGGGAGGGCCAACCTATATAAAGAGCCTGCGCGATCCGTTGGGGGATTTGCCCTTGATTCCGACGGGGGGCGTGACGGTGGAGAATGCGCGATCGTTGGTGGATGCGGGGGCGATCGCTGTGGGGTTGGCGGGCAATCTGTTTCCGAAGGAGGCGATCCGGGATGGGGATTGGGGTTTGGTGCAGGTGCAGGCGGAGAAGTTGGTGAGAAGTTTTGGGTAGTGGGTTGGGCTAGCCCCTAAATCCCCCAATTCTGGGGGACTTTGAACTGGGTGAGGTTATTTTAGAGTAGGAGTCGGGGTGGGGCCAGCCAAAACAAAGTCGATCGCCCCACAATTTCCCCTTCAGCAGGCGTTTCTATGCCAATCACTCCGGCCTTCTTCATCTGAATATTGTCCGTCGGCTGGCCAAAGGTCAAGAAAGCAGCGGCATTGCTGAGATTAGGTTCGTGACCGACGATCGCCACAGATTTAGCAGTGGTGTGCGTCAGCCAGGTTTGCAAAGACTCAAAGGTGTAGTCAGGCTCCAGGAAGTCGGCAGTCTCTAGACGATCGCCAATCTGAGTTGCCAAGAGAATCTCAGCGGTTTGCAACGCGCGTAGGTAGGGGCTAGTGAGGATCACTTCGACCGATACCTTGAGGCCCTTGAGGCGTTCGGCAACTCGGCGGGTTTTGGCTTGACCTTCCGGGGTGAGGGGACGGAGGCGATCGTCCGCGTATTCCCCGAACTGCCCAGCTAAACCATGGCGAACAAGATAGATTAGGGTCATGGTTTGTTTTTGGGGGTGAAGGGATGTTTTGTATCCAGTACCAGGATATTGCAGCGGCGAGCGATCGGCTGCGGGGGATAGCCCATCGAACCCCTGTGTTAACCTCCGCCACGGTGAATGCCCAAACCCAGGCCGAAGTCTTTTTCAAGGCTGAGAACTTTCAGCGGAGTGGTTCCTTCAAGTTTCGAGGGGCCTTCAATGCAATGTCGCAGTTGTCGGCGGCGGATCGCGATCGCGGTGTTGTTGCCTATTCCTCTGGCAACCATGCCCAAGCTTTGGCCCTGGCGGGACAACTGCTGGGGGTCGCGGTGACGATTGTGATGCCTCAGGATGCGACCCAGGTGAAGCAGGATGCGACCCGTGGCTATGGGGCAAAGATTATGTTCTACGATCGCGGCTCCCAAAGTCGGGAAGATGTGACCCAGGAGCTGGTCACGGCAGGTGCAGTTTTGATCCCACCGTTTAACCATCCGCATGTGATCGCGGGTCAAGGGACGGCGGCGAAGGAACTGATTGAAGAAGTGGGGCCGTTGGATTTGCTGTTGGTCTGCTGTGGGGGTGGGGGTTTGCTTTCTGGGAGTGCGATCGCGGCAAAGCATCTCCTGCCGGGTTGTCAAGTGATCGGGGTGGAGCCGAAAAAGCGGACGATGCGACGCGATCGTTTAATACGCGGCGTTTGGTCAAGATTGAGGTGCCGGATACGATCGCCGATGGGGCGAGGAGCCAGGCCTTGGGGGAGCTGACGTTTCCGATCGTGCTGGATCTGGTGGACGATATGGTGACGGTGTCGGAGATGGCGATTTTGCGATCAATGTTGTTCTTGTGGGAGCGGCTGAAGGTGGTGGTGGAGCCGACGGGGGCGCTGGGTGCGGCGGCGGTGCTCGAAGGGATTGTGGCGCAGCCGGGGGCGAGGATTGGGGTGATTTTGAGCGGGGGAATGTGGATTTGAAACAGGCGAGTAAGTTGTTTGGTCAGGTGAAGCCGAAGAAGGAGCGATTTGCGATCGAGAGGAGGCCGCTGACTTGGGAGCTGTCTTGAGCAGTTTTCCCGTAATCAAACCGATCGATTAGAGTCCTGTAGGGACGGCCCGACTAGCCCGCAATTCATTCGCGGTGCGTTTAGGCAGCCAACGATGAGGGCTTCAGGATCGGGGTGGTGGGTGGGCATCACGGAGAGCCTGCGAATGAATTGCAGGCTAATCAAACACCGTCCCTACAGGACTCCGATCCTCCATAAGGATCGGGGTTTGACTGGGATTGAATCGCAGGTGGGTTCTGAAACCTAACCCTCGTTGGCCATGCGGGGGACGCCCATGCTGTAGTTCATCACGCGGGAGTTGAGATTGTAGGAGACATCGCCTTTGAGGAGGAGCGATCGCACAAAGTGCTCCAAGTCTGACCCAATCCGCCGTACGTTGTAGTCCGTCAGCTCGACGCCGCTGGAGGCTTCAACGAGATCGTCAAACTTTCGATAGACCTGCTGCAAGGAGTCATCTTTCCAAATCAGCTCGTTGTCTGGATCCACATCTAGGGTCAATACCGTATCGCTGGGCACCAATTCGTTGTTCTCAACGGTGGCCGAGAAAATGTGAATGTGACGAGTTGTTGATTTGAGCATGGTAACTAGGCAGTTCGAGTAGGCTAAACAGTCGGATTCAGCAAATTATCTGATTCTTTCTCTTCTATCATTGTACAGGGGTAATCGACCGCAGAATCGGCCAGTTCCCTTGGCAAAACATTTATAGAACTCCATTGATAAACCGAGCATACCGTACCGTTTCCCCTCCTGACTGGCGATGTTTAACCCCCTCAAGCTGCTGTTCATCCGCCACGCCCAATCCACGGGAAACGTCGAGAAACGGATGCAGGGCCATGGCGACTACGAATTGACGGAACTGGGTCGTGATCAGGCCGCCCGTCTGGCCCAACGGCTCCAGATGGAAAACTGGTGCCCGACCCATGTCTACACTAGCCCCCTCAAGCGCACGCTGCAAACCACTCGTATCCTTTTAACGGCTTTTCCCACGGAGCCTGTGCCTGGGATTGTGGGCGATCAGACGGACACCGATAGCGTGATCGCGCCCATTCTTCAGAAGCCGATTCCCGTGACCTACGCGGAGGAGCTGGCGGAGTACCAGAATGGCATCTTTAAGGGGCTGACTTGGCTGGAGGCTAAGGCGCGCTACCCGGAGCTTTGTCGTCAGCTTGAGGCTTCCCAGGATTGGATCCCGGTGCCGGAGGCGGAGACGCTTCAGGATGCGCGCGATCGGTCTAGGCGATTTGTGAATAAGATTGTCGATCGGCATCGCAATGGCGATCGGATTTGGGTGGTGAGTCATAGCTGGATCATTCAGCATTTGATCTCGGAGCTTTTGGGGAGCGACAGGTCTTGGCGGTTGCAGGCGCATAATACGGGGTTGTTTGAGTTTTGGGTGGATCAGTCGCGGTGGCATCGTACGGACCAGAATCGGTTTAATACGGATTTGTGGCAGATTCGGCGGTTTAATGACAATCGGCATTTGCATGGGTAGATGGGTGGGTGGTTTGGAGGGTTGGGGTGGTCTGTGGGGGGCGGAGATAGTGGGCGTGGGATACACGCCCCTACCAGAGAAAAATATTGGGATGGAAATGGGTGGAACTCAGAATATTTCTGCGGAACATTTCACAGAGGCATAGCGACAAAAGAGATAAGCAATCGAATTAATCGTGCTTCATCCCACGAGGAATTAAAAACATGAAACTCTCTCTCAAAGCTTCCGCTATTCTGTCTGGTTTTTCTGCTGTTCTAGTCCTATCTAGTCTGGCTTGTTCTGCCTCTGCTCAACCCATGCGTTTTGACGGAAGCTACATCGGTGCAGGTGCTACGGGCAGTGTGAACAGTGTCGGCGTCCCTGGCGGTGCAGCAACATTTGGTGGTGCAATTCAAGGTCGGGTTGCTATCTCTAATACCCCTATTTCTGTTCGTGCTTCTGCACTTTTTACTGACAAAAATAGCGCGATCATTCCAACCGTAACCTACGACTACGGCATTGGTAAAAACACCAACCTCTACGGCGGTGTCGGCTATTCTTTCGTGCAGAACAAGGGCGTCGCGACGCCCCTGGGTAACAAGAACAGCACTGTCTTGACCGCTGGTATCGAGTCCCAAGTGGCCAAGGGCGTCGTGGTCTATGGCGACACCAAGGTGGGTCTGAAGGCTTACCAGGGTAGCAATGCCGCTGCCGTGAATGTCGGTGGTGGTGTCGGTCTGAAATTCTAGTCGCTTCACTGGTTTTACTTTTCCTGATTGGTTCTGGGGGATGAGTGCAGCAGCATTCATCCCCTTTTCCCTCTTCTCTCTTCTTTCTTCTTTCCGAGTAAGCGCTATCTCTCTGGTAGAATGACCCCTTGGATTCTTGCAAGGCTAGAGGAAGTCATGGCAGAGACGCTTTTGTTTAATGCCCTGCGTGAAGCGGTGGATGAGGAAATGGCCAGGGATGCCCATGTGTTGGTCATGGGTGAAGACGTGGGGCATTATGGTGGGTCCTATAAGGTCACGAAGGACCTCCATGCAAAATATGGCGACTGGCGACTGCTGGACACGCCGATCGCCGAAAACAGCTTTACGGGGATGGCGATCGGTGCGGCTATGACGGGCCTGCGTCCGATCATCGAAGGCATGAACATGGGTTTCCTGCTGCTGGCCTTCAACCAGATCGCCAACAACGCCGGGATGCTGCGCTACACCTCCGGTGGGAACTTCAAGATTCCGATCGTCATCCGAGGTCCGGGCGGCGTGGGTCGTCAACTCGGGGCCGAACATTCCCAGCGTCTGGAGGCTTACTTCCAAGCGGTGCCAGGTTTGAAAATTGTGGCTTGCTCGACGCCGAAGAACGCCAAGGGTCTGCTTAAGGCGGCGATCCGCGATGACAACCCCGTGCTCTTCTTTGAGCATGTGTTGCTCTACAACCTGAAAGAGGACATCCCCGAAGGTGAGTACATCCAGGCCCTCGACAAGGCTGAGATCGTCCGACCTGGCAAAGACATCACGATCATTACCTACTCCCGGATGCGTCACCATGTGGTGCAGGCCCTGAAGGCGATCGAGGCCGATGGCTACGATCCTGAGGTGATCGACCTGATTTCGCTCAAACCGATCGACTATGAAACCATTGGTGTTTCGATCAAGAAGACCCACAAGGTGATCATTGTCGAGGAATGTATGCGGACGGGTGGAATTGCCGCTGAGCTGATTGCTTCGATTAACGATCGCTTCTTTGATGAGCTGGATGGTCCGGTGCTGCGGATGTCGTCCCAGGATATTCCGACGCCCTATAACGGGGTGTTGGAGAATCTGACGATCGTGCAGCCAGCTCAGATTGCTGAGGCGGTGCAGAAGATGATGACTCGTCAGATCTAAATGGGTGGTTTGAAACCTAACCCAAGGCGGAGCTGTTCGATCGGACGGCTCCGCTTTTGTATGAAGGTGTGTCACCCAATACCTGGAAAGACTACGCGATCGATCGGATGGGGGTATCATAGCAAATGGCATTCGTAAGAAATAACGTCCCTCACGGGCTGGGTTTATGGGTAGACAACGCTGGTTATTAATGGTGATTTTGGCGCTCACGGCGGCCTCAATCTATGTCTTGACGCAGTTTCCGCTGAAGCTAGGGCTGGACCTGCGGGGGGGATCGCAATTGACGATCCAGGTGAATCCCACCGCTGAGATTAAGACGATCACGGAGCAGCAGCTAGAGGCGGTCCAAAAGGTGATCGAAAACCGGATCAATGGCCTCGGCGTCTCTGAACCCGTGGTCCAGACCGTGGGCCAAAACCAAATCTCGGTCCAGCTCCCCGGCATCGATGACCCCGGCCAGGCCCAGCGCGTCCTTGGTGGCACCGCCCAGCTCGAATTCCGCGAACAAAAAGCGGGCAGCGAAGGCCAGTTCGGGGCCGAAAACGTCATCCTGCGCGAACTCCAAATCAAACAGGCCGCCCTGCGTAACTCCCAGGACCAGGCCGCCATTGACGAGAATGCAGCGGCGATCAAGCGGAGTTCTGAGGCGATCGCGGGTCTGTTTGAAAAACCAGCCTTGATTGGGAAGGATCTAACCGACGCCTACCCACAGCAGTCCGGTGCAGACCAATGGGCCGTGGGAATTAGCTTTAGCCCCTCGGGCGGCGAGAAGTTTGCCGAACTCACGAAAAAACTCGCTGGCACAGGCCGCAGCATCGGCATCTTCCTGGACAACGTGCCCATCAGCACGCCCACCGTGGACATCCAGTACGCCCAAACCGGGATTCAGGGCGGTGGTGCCACCATCAGCGGCAACTTCGACGCCAAATCCGCCAACGAACTGGGCATCCAATTAAAGGGCGGTTCCTTGCCCTTGCCGATTCAAATCGTTGAAAACCGCACCGTCGGAGCCAGTCTGGGCCGTGACAGTATCCAGCGCAGCGTCTATGCGGGACTTGGTGGACTCTTCCTGGTTTTCCTATTCATGGTTCTGTATTACCGACTGCTGGGGATAATCGCCTCCATCGCCCTGGTGATCTACGCCCTGCTCACCCTAGCCGCCTTCAGTGCTGACTC
>JAAUSA010000179.1 GCA_012031975.1 Alkalinema sp. RU_4_3
CGTCTGATCGAGAATGCCATCCCGGCGCCTGATCTGGAACTCGATCGAATGGTAGCCCTTATCATTGAGCCGCATCTCTTCGACCAAACTCAGGCAAAACGCCCGCAGATCGATCGCCACCGGATCACACTGCAACATATTGGCCTCCGCTTTCTCAAAGACCAAAATATCAGAAAGCAGGTTGTTCATGCTGAGGGCGGCGTTTTGAATTCGGCTGGTATGCTCCCGGTACTTTTCGAGGCCCCCTTTTTCGGCGTAGAACTCTAGCAGATCCGCCGAGGACAAAATCGTGCTCAAGGGCGTGCGGAACTCATGGGAGGTGGTGGTGACAAAGCGTGACTTCAACTCACTCAGTTCCCGCTCCTGGGTTAGGGCCTGCTGGACCTCGGCTTCATTCTGCTTGCGCAGGGTAATGTCGCGCTGGATGCCGACCCAGTAGTTGTAGTGGCCCGTGCGATCGCCCACCGGAAAGATACTCAGCTCGATCCAGACCTCAGTGCCATCCTTGCGATAGTTGACCAATTCAGCCCGCACGGGTTCAAAGCGCTTCAGACCCTCCTTGAGGCTCTTGAGGGTTTCCAGATTGGTCTTGGGACCTTGGAGGATGCGGGGGGTTTTGCCGATCACTTCTTCGCGGCTGTAGCCCATCATGCGGGCAAAGGCATCGTTGGCGAAGACGATGTGGGGGCCGGGCAGTTCCACGGGTTCTGCCTCGGTGATCACCACGGCGTCGTTGGCGTTGAGGATCACCGACTCTAGCAGTAGGAGCCAGTCTTCTTTTTTGCGGCGATCGCTAATATCCTCGGCAATCCCCGCCACGCGATAGACCTGGCCCTGGGCATTGCGCACCGGGAAGCCCCGTGCCATGATCCAGCGCTGTTCCCCCGACGGATGCTGGTAGCGGTAGGTCACCTCGGAGGATTCGCCCAAGAGAGGCAGTTTTGCGGCCCTGGCGGTTGGGACGAGATCGTCGGTATGGACATGCTGGCTCCAGTCCTGCCAGGTCATGGCACAGGCCTCAGAGGGGCTGTAGCCGAGCACCTCCTGGCAGGCGGGACTGATGTAGCTGAGCCGTTCGGTCTCGACGTCGTACATCCAGAAGACCTGCTGGATATTTTCGGCGAGCTGCCGGAAGCGTTCTTCGCTCTCTCGGAGGGTTTCGCTGAAGCGATCGCGCTCCTGTACCCCTTGATACACCTCGGTCATGTTGCGGAAGTAGACGGAAATGCCGTCCTGTGTGGGATAGGCCCGCAGGGAATACCAGCGATCGCAGGGTTCGTAATATTCCACCACCTCGATGGTCTGACCGCGCTGCATGGCAGACCGATAGCTCTGGGCCACGGAACTCTGACTAAACCCTGGAAAGACTTCCCACAGCACCTGGCCCTGCAAACTCCTGGAGGTCCGACCAATAATCCGAGCGGCTTCCCTATTCACACAGGTAAAGCGCCATTCGCGATCGAAGGAGACAAACCCATCGGTGACGGTCTCCAAAATCTGACTAATCCGCTCGCGGGCCATATCCGCATCGGCCTTGGCCCCCAGCTCCCGCGCGAAGAACCGGGCACGCTCCTGGGCCACATGGCGCTGGTCTGTAATGTCATACAGGGTGACCACCACCGCATCCGGCAGCACCCCCCCCGTTTCAAACAGCGGCTTCGTACTGACGGTAAACCAGCGCAGGTCCTCCTCGTCGCCCAGGGCCAGGGGCACCGACTGACAGGCGATGCCCGTATGGAGGGTCACGGCCACCGGATGGCTCTGCTCGTCGGCCTCCAGTTCCACCCCCACATACCAAGGCAGGGCGAAAACTTGGCGATCGCCCAGAATTCCCTGGCGCGCAGGTTGCTATTTCGGACTTGACCATCGGCCTGGACGATCAGCACGGCCTCCTGGAGGGTATCGAGGATGGTTTCTTGGAAGCGATCGGTGGGGCTCTGCGCTGGGGTTTTGAGTTGGGTTTTGAGCTGAGCTTGGAGCTGGGCGACCTGGGCCTGGAGCTGGGTGATTTGCTGCTGTTCTAGGTGGGTGGTTTGAGTTGCGGCGGCCAGTTGCTTTTGGGCGGTGATGTCGCGGACGACGACCTGGACCTCCACGAGCTGGCTGCGGCTGTTGAGCAGGGCACTGAGGCGCCATTCATGCCAATAGACCTGGCCTGCGCGAACCGATCGCAGTTCGTAGGTCTGGTGGCGATGCTTGGGGGAAAGTTTTTTGAGCTGGAGCTGGAGCTGTTCGAGTACTGTAGCCCCATCGGAGCGGCTGAGCAGGGACCAGAGGTGCTGGCCGACGATTTCGGCAGGGGTGCGATCGCAATGCTGGGCAAAGGCCAGGTTGGCATAGGTGATTTTGCCGTCGGGGAGAAAACGGAGGATGCAATCGCCATGGGTATCCGCCAACAGAGCATAGCGCGCCCCATGGAGCTGGAGGGCCTGGAGCGCCCGCTGGACAATGGGCTGGACCGATTGAAACCTCAGTGCCGTCGTATTCTGTGTCAAAGCAACCTGTGTATCTGAACCCAATCGACGCTCGCCCTTTCGGGGCTGACTTTGCTCCTGCATTACACCAACTATCCTTAAAACACGCAAGGGGGCTGAACACCCAACAAACCTAGCCTTCCATCACACAGGGCAATTCCAAGAAGAAGGTGGTCCAGCCATCCTGGCTTTCCACCCAGATGCTACCGCCTAGCTGCTGCACTAGTTTATGCACCAAGGCGAGTCCCAGTCCAGTACCGCCCCGTTTGGCCCGGTCTCCCCCCGGCACCCGATAGAATTTCTCAAAAATCCGGGGCAGGGCCTCCGCCGGAATTTCCGAGGGATTGCGCAGGGTAAAGCAAAGTTTGTGGACCTCCTCTTCTTCGCCGGACTCTCGCACTTTCAGGATAACTTCTCCCTGACTGGCTGTGTACTTACAAGCATTATTCAACAGTTCGACTAAAATGCGGCGCAGGGTTACGCCATCGGTGACCATCGGCGGCAAAACCTGGGGCAGATCAATGGTCAAGATCTGCTGGTAGTCGCGGGTCCGCACCTGGAAGGAGTCCTCAATGCGCCGCAGACATTCCTGTAGGTCAAAGGGTTCAGGAATGATCGCCGACTCCCCGGCTTCGAGCTGATAGAGGTCTAGCAGATTCTGGACCAGCTCATCGCCCTGCTCACAGGCATGCAGAGCGATCTCAGTGTACTGCCGACGGTTCTCCGGGCGGGTCTCCATCATCTGGAGGGCCACCTTAATCGTGGTCAGGGCGCCCGCAGGTCGTGGGTAATGGTGCTGAGCAGGTCGTTTTTATGGTTGGTTTGGGTCTGGAGGGCGGTGACCTTTTCTTCGAGCTGGGCCAGGGCCTCATGTTTCTTGATCCGGGCAGATACGGTTTCGAGCAGTTCCAGACGACGGAAGGGCTTGGTTAAATAGCGTCGGCACCTAGGTTCATGCCCTGGCGCAGTTCGGCGCGATCGGTCTTGGCCGTCAAAAAGATAAATGGAATGGTCGCTGTCAGGGGATCATGGCGAATGGCCTGTAGCACGTCATAGCCATCCACATCCGGCATCTTGATGTCGCAGAGGATCAAGTCTGGGTGATGCACCTTGGCCAATTCTAGACCCGCCCGCCCATTGCCCGCATCCAAGGACTGGAACCCCCCAGACCCCAATATCTCAACAATGTTCGATCGAACATCTGCTTCATCTTCAATGACGAGAACCTGCATTAATCAATCCTATCGTTCGCGGACATTCAACTAGATGTATGGGTACAGCAATGGCCAACGACAGTATAGTGCGCAATGGTGCCATGCTACCAGTCACTAGACAAGGTTTCTTGGGGAGCATCCGGATAGGTTGATCATTTTCTTTGGGGAATTCTGCGTGGATTGACGGATTTTTTGCGCGGTTTGGCCCGTAGATCTCCGCCGGAATCGGGAATGCTAGAGACCAACTGTGTCTCTAAACAGACATAGGCTTATTTGCCTCTACCCCACTCTACCCATCAATTGTTATGGCCCTTAGACTTGCTAACGAGGGAGACTGCCGTGTTTCCAGTTCTGGCTGCGTGGACAATGCCGCGAGGGCATCTGCTGCCAGGGGGAAATCTTCCTCAAGGGTCATGTCTTCACGGCAAAACAACGCGATCAGGCCTACGAAATGGGTGCCCAACTGGCGGAGAAAACGCCCTCGGTGGTGATCGTTTGTGGCCGCGAACAATATGTTATCGGTGTAGACTTACAGGGCGATATCTGGCGCGATATCCTGCAATCGACGATCGTCATCGAAGAACCCGACATTGTTAAGAAACTCCGGGCCAGACTCCAGGGCCACCCCGCCACGGTAAAACTTTAGCCATTCATAATCATCCCCCATGCTGCAATCCTCTGCCTCGCTGCCCACGTACGATGTGATCGTCTGCGGAGCAGGCCCAGCGGGAGCCATGGCCGCTGCCGAGGCGGCGCGATCGGGCCTCAAGGTCGCCTTGCTCGAAAAGCAGTTCCTGCCCCGCCATAAGACCTGTGGGGGCGGCATGCCGATGACGATGAATGACTTCCTCTGGGACCTGGCCCCGGAGACCTTTGTGGAATGCCAGATTACCCATATGCGCCATAGCTGGAAGTATGGGGATGTGCATCTAGGGGCGATCAATCCGCCGGGGACCAGTCAGCCAATGTCCCTCTGGATGGCCCAGCGGCCCCTGTTTGACCAGGCGATGGCCAGGCGGGCCGAGCGGGCCGGGGCCGAGCTGCGGGATGGGCTGGCGGTGCGATCGCTCACCCCTGAATCCGATGGTGTCCTGGTGCGGGCCGAGGGTTTGAAGGGCGGGGCGGAATGGACCGCCAAGGCCCGCTATGTGATCGGGGCCGACGGGGCCAATGGCGTGGTGGTCAAGGCTACGGGCTTGCGGAAAAAACAGAGCATTGCCATTGCCCTAGAGGTTGAGCTACCCCACCGATGGGGCGATGGCCATCCGTCCTTGACGCCGGAGATTGCCCATCTGGAGTATGGGGCGATCGATCGCGGCTATGGCTGGATTTTTCCCAAGGGCGATCATTTGAATATTGGGGCAGGGCTGTTCCGACCCGACGGGAACGATCCGAGGCGTGAGCGGTCGGTGCGGGGCCAGTTACAGCAGATGGTGTTTGACTATATGGATGCGATGGGTCTGAAGTACCAGGCCGATGACCTGCGCTTCCACGGCCATCCGCTACCGCTTTGGTCCGGCAAGGAACCCCGCCATGAGGGCAGGATTCTGCTGGTCGGGGATGCGGCGGGGCTGGTCAATCCGCTGTTTGGGGATGGGTTGCTCCATGCGGTGAAGAGTGGGCATATTGCGGCTAGGGCGATCGCCGAAGACCAAGCGGCGGACTATACCGATCGCCTCCACGGAGCCTTTGCCGCCGACTTTGATGCGGCGTTGCAGCTGGCGAAGGTGTTTTATAACTGGACGGGGATTTGCTATCGCTATGGGGTGAAGTACGAGAAGGGTACCTATCTGGCGACCCAGTTACTCTGCGGGGATCTGCATTTTACGGAGATGGCCAACCGGGCGATCGCTCGGCTGAAGCGATCGGCGGGGGCAAATTTCTTCCCAGCTTGGAATTAGGGGCATTAAGACCCCTTTTGGTCCTCCGATCGAAACCGCCCCGCCACAAACCCCCGTTCCGCCAGATGCTTCGTGCCGCGCCCCGTCACCCGCTCGCGCCACATCCGGAAGCTACTGCGCTTCATCTCCCGCCGCATCAGCGCAATTACCTGGGGCTCCGATAGCCCGAACTGCACCTCGATCGCCTCAAAGGGCGTCCGGTCCTCCCAGGCCATCTCTAGGACGCGATCGATCGTTTCACTATCCAAGTCCGGCAGTTTCATCCTAAATTCTCCCGCTTGGTAAACCGATAAGGCCCCATGATCGCGCCCCAAATCGGCTTCCCTGTCTCCGGATTCAGCCCCTTGTCATAGCTGTCATAGCCCTTCGATCGCACCTCCAGCCCCAGTTCCACCCGGCCCACCTTCTCCTCACCCTGCCCTGGGAACCGAAACTCGCAGACCTCCCCCGGCCGGGGCGTCAGACTAAAGCGATCGCCCAACTTCTGAATGTTCAAAACCCCTGTCTCCAGCGCAACAATCTCCGCCGACAGAATGTTTTGGGCGATCGACTCGTCAGCCCCCGCCCCCAGCACTGCCCCCGGATTTACGAAACTATAAAACGCCCCACAGAGTCTGCCATCCCACTCACAGAGCCGCAGCAAACGCTGCCGATAGGGGCGATCGACCTGTAAATAATTGGCCTGCTCCCCGAACAGCACCAGACTGTCGGACCCAAACAGCGGCACAGGCCGCCACCAGGCCCGCAGGTGGACATACCAGACGGGGGACTCGATCGCCTGGTCCCGGTTGTCATAGACTCCGGCGAGCCAGGCGCCTAGCTGCACCAAATCAGGATTCATGTCTATCCCGCCAGGTACCCATTCATGTCATCGTTGCTCTGCTGAAGACGCTTGATCGCGGCCTTCTCAATCTGGCGAATCCGCTCGCGGGTCACCTTGAAGACCTCACTGATTTGCTGTAGGGTCATCGGCTGATTGTTTTGCAGCCCGTATCGCAGTTGCAGGACCTCCTTCTGCTGCGGCGTCAGCTTCCGCATCCACTTCTCCAGATCGCCCTTGAGACAATCTAGGGTCGCATGGTCATCGGGGGTCATGCCATCATCTTCGAGCAAGTCCACCAGTTCGGTCTTTTGCTCGTTGCCAATTTTGATATCCAGGGAAATCGGCTGGCGGGATTGCAATAGACAGTCCTTGACCTGCTGCGGCTTAATGTCCACATAGGCGCCAATCTCTTCGAGGGTAGGTTTGCGACCCAATTGGATCGCCAGCTCCCGCTGGGCCTTCTTAATCTTGCCTAGCTTCTCCGTCACATGGACAGGCAGGCGCACCGTCCGACTCTGCTCGGAAATCGCCCGCGTCATGGCCTGGCGAATCCACCAGTAGGAATAGGTCGAAAACCGATAGCCCTTGCTCGGGTCAAACTTCTCCGCCGCCCGCTGCAGGCCAATGCCGCCTTCCTGGAGCAGATCGAGCATCTCCATATTCAGCTTCTGGTACTTCTTCGCCACAGAAACCACCAGTCGCAGATTGGCTTCGACCATGCGACGCTTGGCCCGATCGCCCTCCAGATTGAGCCGCTGCAATTCCTTGATCGAAAGGTTAGCGGCATTGGCCCATTCTTCCAACGTCGTACTTCGACCCAACCGCTGGGCCAACTCAGCCTTAATTGAGGCCAGCTCCATCATGCGCTGGACCTGATTACCAAAAATCACTTCCTGCTCATGGGTCAGCAGCGGGTAGCGGCCAATCTCACGCAGGTATTGACGAACGGAATCAACCGGAGCAGAAACAGCCTTTGGCATGGGACGATCAACAGAAGTAGTTTTTTATGTTTCACCAATTTGCCATGTTTGTTAACAAATGTAAAGAATATGAGACAGGTATTTTCCGAACCTCATAAATGCCTGAGTATTAATACTCATCGAGGTTCTATCGACTGACAGTGGCGATCGCGCTGCCGATGATACCCATCACCACAAAACTGGCAATCAGTCCGACGGGGAATGTCCATCCTAATCGACGCATGAAGGGAATGGGGTCTTCTTTTAAGCTTTCTCGGATCTTTTTGGCATCCAGTTCCCAGCCGCGACTGCAAACATCACAAATCATTAAGTATTCGCGCATCGTCACCCAGGCAAACACCCAGTAGATGTGGCCATAGCGATAGCGCAGGTGCAGGCTGAAGGGGCGTTGGCGATCGCAGGTTTCGCAGTGACGATGATCGACATGACCCAGGTGAAGTGAGTCCCCACCACTACCGAATACAATCCATCCCAACATAGGTTTCTCTCCCAGGGTTTCTTGGGGAACGAGGACTTGTATCCCCCTATGAAGATGGGCCTATGCAAAACCCCGGTGTCCTGAGGAAGCCGGGGGTTTGATCGTTATGGCATAGAGGGTGGGCGCGGGATACGCGCCCCTACCAGAGCGGGATTACAGGCGGGAGAGAACTGTACGGGCGGCGGCGATCGTCCGATCGATGTCCGCCTCCGTATGGGCCAAGGAGGTAAAGCCTGCCTCGAACTGGGAAGGGGCTAGGTAGACCCCCTGCTCCAACATGGCCCGATGAAATTTACCAAACTTTACAGTGTCCGCTGCCTTGGCATCTTCGTAGCTATGGACCGGGCCAGCGCAGAAGAAGAAGCCGAACATGCCGCTGATCGATCCACCGCACATGGCGTGGCCCGTTTCCTTCCCGGCGGCCAGAATCCCGTTGATCAGGCGGCTGGTAATTTTGTCCAGGTACTCGTAGCTGCCGGGCTGGCGAAGGATTTCCAGGGTTTTGATCCCGGCGATCATGGCTAAAGGGTTACCGGAGAGGGTACCTGCTTGGTACATGGGACCGGCTGGGGCGACCATTTCCATGATTTCGCGGCGGCCACCATAGGCGCCCACGGGCAGACCGCCGCCGATCACCTTACCCATGGTCGTCAGGTCCGGCGTAATCCCGAAGCGCGCCTGCGCCCCACCATAGGAAATCCGGAACCCCGTCATCACTTCGTCAAATACCAGCAAAGCGCCATGCTCCGTGGTCAGTTCCCGCAGGCCCGCAAGGAACCCGGCATCGGGCACGATGAAGCCTGCGTTGCCGACGACGGGCTCTAGGATCAGGCCTGCGATCTCGCCGGGGTTCTCTTCAAAGAGTTTGCGGACGGCGTCGAGGTCGTTGTAGGGAGCGGTGAGGGTGTTGGCGGTGGTGGACTTGGGGACGCCGGGGGAGTCGGGGAGACCAAGGGTGGCTACGCCTGAACCTGCCTTGACCAGGAACATATCGGCATGGCCGTGGTAGCAGCCCTCGAACTTGATCAGCTTGTCCCGGCCCGTATAGGCCCGCATCAGACGCAGCACGGCCATACAGGCCTCGGTGCCGGAATTGACGAAGCGCACCATCTCGACACTGGGGACCGCATCGATCACCATTTCAGCAAGGACATTTTCCAGGGGGCCGGGGGCACCGAAGCTAGTGCCTTTCTCGGCGGTTTCTTGGATGGCTTTGATGACTTCCGGGCGGGCATGGCCGCAGATGGCAGGTCCCCAGCTGCCGACATAGTCAATATATTGGTTGCCGTCCACGTCCCAGGCGTAGGCATCTTTGACGCGATCGAACACGATCGGCTGCCCGCCCACGGACTTAAACGCCCGCACGGGGGAACTGACACCGCCGGGCATGATTTTCTGGGCGGCGGCAAAAATTTCTTCTGACTTAGTTGTTTTCAAAGGGGTAATGGTATCGGTCATCGAAATGGGACTCCTAGGTTATGGTCTATGAGGTTATGGAAATCTTAAGATTCTCCTTCCATAATGGGGGAGAGTTTCCTCGCGGGTTGCATATTGTGATTATCCCATTAGCTGAGGTCATGTCCATGGCTTATCAAATAAATCAAGAGCTTCCTAAGGAGATTCGCGATCGTTTGTCAGAGCGGGCGCAGAATTTCTATCGGGCAGCTTTCAATTCCGCTATCCAGTGGTACGGCCAGGAGGAGCAGGCCCATCGCATCGCCTGGAGTGCTGTACGGAGTCAGACGGTGAGTTTGAACAGTGCGATCGAGTAGGCCTGTATGCCCAGTTTTCAGCCCGCTGTGGCCCTGGGGCCTTAATATGGGCGAGCTGTGGTTTTAGGGCGAGGCGGACGAGATGTGGGCGATGGCTTCCTGGCGGATTTTGTTCAAGGTGCTGCCTTGGATAGCCCTGTTTTGCGGGGCGAAGCTGGGATGGCTTGTCTGGAGGAGAGTTTGCGGGCGGGGGAGTCAATGGTGGCGGTGGGGAGAGCAATAGATGAGCTGAATCCGGCGATCGCGCAGCTTGAGCAGGCGGGGGGAGTGGTGATTGCCAATCGGATCCAGATGGAGCAGGGTAAGATTCGGCTTTGGGTGGCTTAGATCCAGGCGATTCGGGATACGGATTTCCTGGGTCCGGCCTATGTGCTGTTGTTTATTTTTCTGGCGGGGGCGATCGTGACGCTGCTGTTGATGGGGGGTGGGAGCTTGAGTGAGAATGTGACGGTCTCGGGCTTTTTGTTTACGTCGTTTTTGTACCTGCTGATTTTGATTCGGGATTTGGATAATCCGTTTCAGTATGATGGCAAGTCTAGTGTGGATGTTTCGCTGGGGCCTTTGAGTCAGTTGCGATCGAGATTTTGGGGTAGGGAAGTATAAGACACCAGGCTGCCCCGCGACGGTCGTGCGGGCTAGGGTTGGAAGTCCCTTCAGGACTGGGTTTGATGGTTGTCTAACGAGCGGGAATAAATGTTTCACGGCAGCCTCCAAATTCAGTCCTGAAGGGACTTCTAGTTGTTAGCCCGCAATTCCATTCGCAGACGAGCCGCGAGCGCAGTGACAAGATTTCTGCGGGAGAATTCTCGAATTTGGAATAGCTGTAAAATCGTTGAAATCATTGATGGTTTTGTAAAATATGATGGCGAAATTTGAGCTACACCGATTCAGATTGAAATCGCCACGTCTAACAAGACGTTCAAACCGCAGGAGCAACTTGGAGAAGAAAAGTTCAGGCAGAGGGCTTGATCAGACTCGTCCCGGAGTATCGTAAATATACTGAGAAAATGGCGCAATAAATCGTGTAATCTAACACATGTAAGGACTTATCTTGCATATATTCATGGCTAAACTTATCGATCGCTCCCTTGGCACAATGTTCATGGCCATTGCCACGGGGCTTTGTGCGACTTCACTGGTTCCCACAACAGCGCAAGCCCAAACAGTCACCAATAGACAGAAGCTAGAGTAGGCGATGTGCAACTTTTTCAGGCATCACAAATCAGCCCGTCAAACTGAAGCAACTCCCTTCCCAGCTTGTGGTTGAGCCAGCAGCACAAAGTGTCGGGCCAAGATCTTACGATTGACTCGGCT
>JAAUSA010000180.1 GCA_012031975.1 Alkalinema sp. RU_4_3
GGAATACCTGATGATAAAAGAGCAACAGCAAAGATTTTTAGATTTGGCCTAGGGTTTGAGTAGAATTTCTAGGCATACAGTCGGTGTCAGACTACGCAAGGAGTTTGGTCGTGGAGTCCCAGGCAATTGAGCAACTAAAGAGTATCGTGGCGCAACTCAAGCAGGCTAGGGAGGCGAAGGAGCTAAAACTCGAAGATATTGCTGCCAAGACCTTTATCCCCCTGCGCTTGCTGAAGGCCATGGACGAGGAGCGCTTTGAGCGTCTGCCGGAGCCAGTGTTTGTGCAGGGCTTCATTCGGCGCTACGGCGATCAGGTGGGCTTAGATGGACAGGCCCTGTCGCGGCAGTTTGAAGTGATGCCGACTGTCTTGACGAAGCCCGCTGAGGAATTTCTGGTGCCGGATGATGATAGGCCGACGCCAACGATTGCCCAGGGTACCCCTGCTGAATCTCGGATTAAGGATGGGATTGCGCCTGCGCCCCCGGAGGCGGCCCCCTACAATCCCGCCCTCGAATCGAACTGGTCCGAGGAAACGGCGGAGGGTGCAGGTAAGGCGGTGCCTTGGTTCTATTGGGCGGGTGCGGCCACGGGCGCTGTGCTATTAGGTGTGGGTGTGGCCAGCTTGCTTGGCAAATCGAATGGGCCAGCGCCAGTGCCGAGTCCCTCGATCGCCGCCACCCCACCATCCATCCCCAAGACCACCGCAAAACCCGTGGCCACCACCGCCCCCAGTGTGGCCCCGCCTGAAACAATCAAACCCAGCCCATCGCCCTTGGCCAGCCCCAGCTCCTCACCATCGCCTAGCCCCAGCCCCTCACCATCGGCTGCCCCCACAGGCCCCAACACCATCACGCTCAGTGTGACGGACAATAGCTGGGTGGAAATCGTCGTGGATGGAAAACCGCTGCTGGCGGAGGAACTGCCAAAGGGCACTCAAAAAACCATTTCGGGCAAAACCATTGAGGTCTATTCCGGCAATGCGGGCGGTGTCTCCGTGGGGATGAACCAGGCGCCGCCCCAGCCCCTAGGGGCACCAGGACAGCTTGGAAACAAGGTGTTCGGCCAGGCGACGCCCTAGGCGTTGATCGGTTCGGCAATCGCAATGGGCCGATCGATAGACTGGGCGTTGTAGTGGCCCCCCAGGTATTGGTCCAGATGCTGGAAAATCGCGCAAGAGGGCTCACTGCGGAAGGTGAAGAATTCGACGATCGCCTTACCATCCGGCAGCAGTCTAACCTTCGGGGTGAGATCGGCTAGGGCTTCCGTGCGCCATTGCCAAGGGAATTGACCCGGTGGACTGGAAATCAAATGGTGCTGATTCCACTGCTCATAGCTGCCCATATGGCCAAACTCGGCGATTTCCCGGCGCAGCAGGGAGGCCACCAGGAAAGAAGAGGGAGAGCGATCGCCCTGGATCGCCGACATACAGTCTTCGAGGGCGCCCTCCGGGCGGGGGGGAAGATCCGGCTGACCGGGCTGGCGAATCGCTTTTTCCAGGTTAGCGGTGGTGCTGAGACATTCGGGGATGGCCCAGGTTTGCCGACGCCTTCTTCGCGCAGGCGATAGAGGTAGGTGACCCAGCGGTAGGTGCTCTTGAGGGAAAGGCCAGGGAGTTTGACAATCGCTTCGGCGGGGTTGCGGATGCTGAGGTACCAGTGGCCTTGGTTGTTGGGCAGGGGGACGCCGTCGTCGAGGGTACTGCCCATGCGGAAAAAGGCACCCAGGTCCGCCAGGGAGTCGGGAATGGCGGCTTCAGTATCGAGGTCGATCTCCCCTGATTCCGGCGCAGGAAAATTCTCTGACTCGGGCAAGGTCAGTTCGGTGCGGAGGTATTGGCGGATGCGCTGGATGGCTTCGATCGGAACTTTATGCGTGCTCATGCCAATGTTACTTAAGGTGGCGCGGGGCTGAAGATCCCTAGCGTCTACAAGATTTAGCATGCCCGAATTACCCCTCAACTAACGAGTTTGGCGATCCCATCAATCAGCGTTTTGATCTCCGATTCAGTGGTGAAATAGTGGAGACTGGCCCGCAGGCAGTCGGGATTGAGAATTTGGCGCAGGTAGATGCGGGATTGCTCCAGATGCTCTACTGCGCGGGCATGGTGGCCCGAGGTCAGTTGGAAGGCGACCAGGCCTGACTCCGGCGGGGTCGGGCTGACAGTCGTGACGCCTTCCATGGACTGCAGGGCCTGCCAGAGGAATTGGCTGCGATCGCGAATTTCCTGGTGGCGATCGCCGTCGCTTCCATAGCTTTGGTGGGTATTGATCGCCTCGATCAAACCCGGATACATCGCCCAGGCGGCGGTGGAAACCTCGTAGCGCCTCCCATCTTTATGAAGGGCCTGGGGCTGACCTCGGTCGTCGAGCAAGACGCTGCGCCAGCCGAGGAACGTACTGCGCAGTTCATTTTGGGGTTGATGTGCAAGGCTCCCAGTCCCGGTGGGCCGCACCACCATTTATGGCCCGTAAAGGCATAGTAGTCAGCATCGATTGCATCCAAATCCAAGGGCAAAACCCCCACGGACTGGGCGCCATCGACCAAGACCTGCACCCCTTTACTGTGACAGAGGGCGACGATCGCTTCTAAAGGTAAAACCTGACCCTGGTTCCACAGGATATGGCTGAGGACTAGGATCCTTGTGCGGGGCGTGATGGCCTGGGCGATCGCCCCTAAGGGATCGGGGTTGTCTATGACAGAGCAGAGATCGACCGTGAGATCGAAGCGGGCTGCGAGTTCCTGGGCGATCGCCACAAGGCCCTGGTGTTCGCAGTCGGTCAGCAGGATATGGTCCGATGATCGCCAGCCCAGTCCCCAGAGTACGATGTTACAGCCGAGGGTGGTGTTTTCCGTCAGGGCCAGGTCGGTGGAGTTGCAGCCGAGGGCCTGGGCGAAGGTCCGTTTGAGGTGTTCGGTGGTTTTGTAGAGCTGGAGGCCCGATTGGTTGGAGAAGGGGCCGATCTGCTGGCTGGTCAGTTGGGCTTGATGCATGGCCTCAAGGGCGCTCGTTGGCAGCAGGCCCTGGCCGCCGTAGTTAAAATAGCTGTAGTGATCGATGTGGGGAAACTTTTGGCGATGGCGATCGAGATCTGTCATGGTGGTGGTGAGGTGTGGAAATCTTACTCAATCCTAGAGTTGCCCTGGGGTAGATCGACACGTTAAGATAAGTTAACAATGTTTCTCATGAAACCTGTAAGCGCGATGAAAGCGGCCTGATTCAAAACCGTGCGATCTCAGCTTGAAATTCTATTTTCGGCCCTAAGTGACTGCGTTTGAGATGACCTTTTCATTTCTTTTTTCGCTAATAATTCCTTTTCCGCCCTTTTGTTAAGAGGTTGCTGATCCTATGAAACCGACCTGGAGAACTGTCTTATTGTGGGCCTTGCCCGCTGTGGTGGTGGGCTTCTTCCTCTGGCAGACGACGTTGATGCCCATGACCTTTGGGGGCGCGGCGGCTTCGGCTCAGACGGCCAATGCCAACACGGCCAGTACGCGCATGACCTATGGTCGCTTCCTGGAGTACCTCGATGCGAATCGCGTGAAGAGTGTTGATCTGTATGAAAACGGTCGTACGGCGATCGTTCAAGCGACGGATCCCGAATTGGAAGGCCGTGTCCAGCGGCTGCGGGTGGACCTGCCCGGTACGGCTCCGGAATTGATGTCCCGCCTGCGCGCAGCAAATATTGAGCTAGATTCCCATCCCACCCAGAACAATGGGGCGATCTGGAGCATCTTGGGTAACTTGGTGTTTCCTGGCTTGCTTCTAGGCGGTCTGTTCCTGTTGTTCCGTCGATCGAACAATATGCCCGGTGGTCCTGGGCAAGCGATGAACTTTGGTAAGTCCAAGGCGCGCTTCATGATGGAAGCCAAGACAGGCGTCATGTTTGACGATGTGGCCGGGATTGAGGAAGCGAAGGAAGAACTGCAAGAAGTGGTGACTTTCCTGAAGCAGCCTGAGAAGTTTACCGCCGTGGGTGCGAAGATTCCCAAGGGCGTGCTGCTAGTCGGCCCTCCTGGTACGGGTAAAACCTTGCTGGCCAAGGCGATCGCTGGTGAAGCCGGAACCCCGTTCTTCAGTATCTCGGGTTCGGAATTTGTGGAAATGTTTGTGGGTGTGGGTGCTTCTCGCGTTCGCGACCTGTTTAAGAAGGCCAAGGAAAACGCACCTTGCATCATCTTCATCGATGAAATTGACGCCGTGGGTCGTCAGCGGGGCGCGGGTATCGGCGGCGGTAACGACGAGCGCGAGCAGACCCTCAACCAGCTCTTGACAGAGATGGATGGTTTTGAAGGCAACAGCGGCATCATCATCATCGCGGCCACGAACCGCGCCGATGTGTTGGATTCCGCACTCCTTCGTCCCGGTCGTTTCGATCGCCAAGTTATGGTCGATGTGCCCGACATCAAGGGCCGCCTGGAAGTGCTGAACGTCCATGCCCGCAACAAGAAGCTGGGTGAAGATATCTCCCTCGATGTGATCGCCCGCCGCACCCCCGGTTTCTCCGGTGCGGACCTGGCCAACTTGCTCAACGAAGCGGCCATTTTGACCGCCCGTCGTCGCAAGGATGCGATCACCATGGAAGAGATTGATGCAGCGGTCGATCGCGTGGTGGCTGGTATGGAAGGCACACCGCTGGTGGACAGCAAGAGCAAGCGTTTGATTGCCTACCATGAGATTGGCCATGCGATCGTCGGTACGCTGCTGAAGAACCATGACCCCGTTCAGAAGGTGACCTTGGTTCCTCGCGGTCAGGCTCAGGGTTTGACCTGGTTCATTCCGTCGGAAGATCAGAGCTTGGTTTCTCGTCTTCAGTTGAAGGCAAGGATTGCAGGTGCTCTGGGTGGCCGAGCCGCTGAAGAGGTGGTGTTTGGCGATGCGGAAGTGACGACAGGTGCGGGCGGAGACTTGCAGATGGTGGCAGGCCTGGCCCGTCAGATGGTGACCCGATACGGTATGTCGGACTTGGGTCCTGTGTCCTTGGAAAGCCAGCAGGGCGAAGTGTTCCTGGGCCGGGATTGGACGACTCGCAGCGAATACTCGGAAGAGATCGCGGCGCGGATCGATGCTCAGGTTCGGGCGATCGTTGGCCAATGCCACCAGGAAGCGTTGCAGATTGTTCGGGAAAACCGGGTGGTTGTCGATCGCTTGGTGGATCTGTTGATCGAGCGTGAAACCATCGATGGCGATGAGCTACGCCGGATCGTGGCCGAGTATGCAGCGGTGCCTGAGAAGGAACAGTTGGCTCGGATCTAGCGTCTGAGATGAATAGTTGAACGCCCGTCAGGGGCATCAACAACTTATAGGCTTAAGGGGCGTTCCATTGTGTGGGATGCCCCTTTTTGCGATCGGGCTATCCCAACAGCATCCTATGGATGCGTATAAGATGGAGGTGGCCACAAAACGGCTACGAAACCATTTAAGGAGCGATCTCATCCATGACAGTCGCACTCGATCGACCCCTCCAGCAGAAGGCATTAACCTTTGACGAGTTTGTGGCGCAGTACGGCGGTGATAAACGATACGAACTGATTGATGGTGAGGTATTTGACTTGGAACCGACAGGCCCCCATGAGGAAGTCGCTGGCTTCATCACCCAAAAAATTTGCTTCCAAATTGAACTAGTACAAATACCTTGGACCGTCTTCCAACGTCCGCTATTTAGGCCGCCCCATATTGATATGACAGCATTTCGGCCTGATGTGGCGGTGATCGATCGCACAGAACTAGTCCATGAACCTCTCTGGCCTGAGGAGTCGATCCTAACGCGGGGCAGCTCGATCAGGTTTGTGGCTGAGGTGGTCAGTAGCAACTGGCAAAACGACTATTCCCGCAAGATGGAAGACTATGCCACCTTGGGTATTCCTGAATATTGGATTGCTGACCATAGAGGTTTAGGGGGAGTGAAGTACATCGGGCAGCCCAAGCAACCCACACTTTCAATTTGCCTTCTGGATGATGGGGAGTACAAGGTTCAGATATTACGGGGGGAGGAAGCGATCGTCTCTCCAACGTTTCCCGGTCTGAATCTGACGGCGGAGCAGGTGCTGAGGGCAGGCAATTGAGTTCGGCTGACAAAACCCCGCACAAAACCCCCTCGGGGCAATTAAAATGTGAGTCTTGATGGACTAGATTTTGGTTTTGTATCCCCCATGACGACTTTTATTAGCGGCAGCGACATTCGGCAAAAATTCCTAGGGTTCTTTGAGTCCCAGGGCCACAAACAGCTCCCGAGCGCCTCCCTGGTGCCGGAAGATCCGACTGTGCTGCTGACAATAGCGGGGATGCTACCGTTCAAACCGATCTTCCTGGGTCAGCGTCCAGCCGAGGTGCCTCGGGCCACCACCTCGCAGAAATGCATTCGCACCAACGATATTGAAAATGTCGGTCGGACGGCCCGCCACCATACGTTCTTCGAGATGCTGGGCAACTTCAGCTTTGGGGACTATTTCAAAAATCAGGCGATCGCCTACGGCTGGGAAGTCACCACCAAGGTGTTTGGTATAGACCCTAAAAACGTCGTCGTGAGCGTCTTTGAAGAGGATGACGAAGCCTTTGCGATCTGGCGTGACGAAGTGAAGGTGAACCCCAAGCGGATCATTCGCATGGGCGCGGCGGATAACTTCTGGGTTTCTGGCCCGACTGGCCCCTGCGGCCCCTGCTCGGAGCTGTACTATGATTTCAAACCAGAACTGGGTGACGAGAATATTGACCTCGAAGACGACAGCCGCTTCATCGAGTTCTACAACCTGGTGTTCATGCAGTACAACCGGGATGCGGACGGAAACCTGACCCCCTTGCAGAACCAAAACATCGACACAGGGCTGGGCCTGGAGCGGATGGCGCAGATTCTTCAGGGCAAGCCGAACAATTATGAGACGGACCTGATCTTCCCGATCGTCGAAACAGCAGCCTCGATCGCCCAAGTAGACTACTTCAAAGTCACCGAGGAAAACCGCGTTTCGCTGAAAGTGATTGGCGATCACGTCCGGGCCGTGGTGCATATGATCGCCGACGGCATCACCCCCAGCAATGAAGGTCGGGGTTACGTCCTGCGACGGCTGATTCGTCGAGTAGTGCGTCATGGCAGGCTGTTGGGGATTAGTGGTTTATTCACCACCCAAGTGGCGGAGACGGCGATCGCCCTGTCCGAAACCCAGTATCCAAACGTCCGCGAACGAGCTGACTTCATCAAGGGCGAACTGCAACGCGAAGAGGAGCGTTTCCGCGAAACCCTGGAGCGCGGGGAGAAACTGCTGGATGAAATTCTGGTGGGGGCCGTGGGCCAAATCCCTGGGGAACAGGCGTTTATTTTGTACGATACCTACGGGTTCCCCTTAGAGTTGACCCAGGAAATCGCTGAAGAGAAAGGCATCACCGTGGATGTCGAGGGCTTCGAGGCCGAGATGAAGAAACAGCGCGATCGCGCCAAAGCCGCCCACAAAAAGATCGATCTCACCGCCCAGGGTTTACTCACGGAACTCTCCAAGGGTGTTGCGGAGACTGACTTCCAAGGCTATACCGAAGCGCAAACCCCGGCGATCGTCGAGGTTTTGCTAGCTGACGGGGCGGCTGCCGATCGCGCCGAAGCCGGAGCTGTGGTTCAGATTATTTTGGACAAAACGCCGTTCTATGCGGAGTCCGGGGGGCAGATTGGCGATCGCGGCTATCTGTCCGGGGACAATCTGCTGATTCGGATTGAGGATGTGCAGAAGAAGGATGGGCTGTTTGTCCATGTGGGTAGCGTCGAGCGGGGTGTGGTTTCTAAAGGCGATCGGGTGACAGCGCAGATCGATCGCGTTTCCCGTCGGCGTGCCCAGGCCAACCATTCGGCGACGCACCTGTTGCAATCGGCCTTGAAAAATCTGGTGGATGAAAACATCGGGCAGGCAGGTTCCCAGGTGACCTTCGATCGCCTCCGGTTTGATTTCAACTACAACCAGGCGTTGACTCCGGTCCAGTTACAGCAGGTGGAGGATCAGGTGAATACTTGGGTGGCCGAAGCCTACGGGGCGGATGTGGCGGAGATGGCGATCGCCGAGGCGAGGACCAAGGGTGCGACAGCCATGTTTGGTGAAAAATACGGCGATGTGGTGCGGGTTGTGGACTTCGGCGGCGTTTCCATGGAGCTTTGCGGAGGAACCCATGTGGCCAATACGGCGGAGATTGGGCTGTTTAAGATCATCTCGGAAACCGGGGTGGCCGCTGGTGTGCGGCGGATTGAGGCCGTGGCGGGGCCAGCGGTGTTGGAATACCTGAACGTGCGGGATGCGGTGGTCAAGGATTTGAGCGATCGCTTTAAGGTGAAGCCCGAGGAGATTGGCGATCGGATTACCGCGATGCAGCAGGAGATCAAGGACAGTCAGAAGCAGGTGGCCCAGTTGAAGGCGCAGTTGGCGGTGGCTGGGGCGGCGCAATTGCTGGCGCAGGCGGAGGCGATCGATAGCTTTAAGGCGATCGTCGCGGAGTTGCCAAACGCCGATGCGGATTCCCTGAAGAGTGCGGCGGAGGATCTGTTGCAGCGGTTGGGTGGTTCTGGGGCAGTGGTACTCGGGGCCAGTCCAGAGGCGGGTAAAGTCAACTTCGTGGCGGCCTTTGGTCCCGATGTGGTGAAGAAGGGTTTGCAGGCGGGCAAGGTGGTCGGTGCGGTGGCGAAGGTCTGCGGCGGCGGCGGCGGCGGTAAGCCCAATTTTGCCCAGGCAGGTGGCCGTGATGCCAGTCAGTTGGCGGCGGCTTTGGTGGAGGCGCAGAACTTGGTGCGATCGGGGTTGGGTTAGCGCGCTGAGTTTGGTGGGGGCTTTCATCACCCCCTGGGGGCAAACATACCTCTAAAATACGAGTAGTTTCTTTCCAGATAAGCGGGGTTTGAGGAGTAATGGACAATTTTCTGAGCGACGTGCGCCGCTTTGTCGGTAAGGTGCCGTTTACCAAGGATGCGGTGTCGATGTATTTCTGCATGATCGATGCGAATACGCCGTTGATTGCTAAGGCGACGATCGCTGGAGCCCTGGCCTACTTCATTGCTCCCGTGGATGGGATTCTGGATATTGTGCCGTTCTTGGGTTTTACGGATGATGCTACGGTGATCGCGGCGGCCTTTGCGGCGGTGAATGCCAATATTAATGATGAGCATCGTCGTCAAGCGGCAGAATTTTTCCAGTAGGTTTTCCTGAGGCCCCATGGTTTTGATCGCTGCCATTGTCTTGGCCTTTTACTTAGCCTGGAATCTAGGGGCCAACGATGTCGCCAATTCCATGGGCACCTCCGTCGGCTCCAAGGCCCTAACCCTCCGTCAGGCATTAATCCTGGCGGGGGTTTTAGAGTTTTTAGGTGCCGTGTTGTTTGGCTCCGGGGTGTCGGAGAAATTGGCCACGGGCGTGGTGGCGATCGATCGCTTCGGCTCCCCGGATACCGTGGTGCGACTGATGCTGGCGGTGCTGCTATCGGCGGGGCTGTGGTTAAACCTTGCCACCTGGTTTGGGCTGCCCGTGTCTTCGTCCCATGCGACCGTGGGGGCGATCGCGGGTGTTGGTGTGTTGGCGCTGGGTATTGATGCGGTGGATTGGCGATCGATTGGCGGGATTTCCCTGACTTGGGTGGTGACGCCGCTGGTTAGTGGGGCGATCTCCGCAGGATTGTATTGGAGTTTGCGATCGCCATGGTTTCAAACCCAGCTTGAAGAATGGATTCCCTGGGTGGCGGCGGGTTTGGTCGGTGTGATGGGTTGGATCGTGCTGCCGGAGATAGTGGCGCGAACGGGGTTACCTGTGCGGGCAGGGACCGTGGGTTTAGGGCTATTGGGCTGGGGTTTGGCCACTGTGGCAGGGCTTTCTGGTAGAGGATTGCAGGGGGTGTTTGGGAAGTTTCAGAGTATGAGTGCGGGGGCCGTGGCCTTTGCCCATGGGTCCAATGATGTGGGAAATGCGATCGCGCCCTTTGCGGTGATTGTGGCGATCGAGCAAAATCGAGGTTTAGATCCCTTGACTATCCCGCTGTGGGTGCTGGTGCTTGGTGGTTTGGGGATCGTGGGCGGTTTGGCTGTCTGGGGTGGGAAGGTGATTGGGACTGTTGGGGAAGGGTTGCTCGCGATCGAGCCGATGGTGAATGTTGGCAAGCCGGGCGTGAGGGTGCTCGCCGACGGTTGGACGGCGGTCACGCGAGACGGCAGCCTGTCGGCGCACTTCGAGCACACGGTGGCCGTGACGGCCGACGGGTGCCGGATTTTGACCAAGGCCGACTCGGCGCGACGCGCGGCGCGCGCTGGCGGTGGGCAGCGACCTGCCGTCGCGCATGTTCAAGCGCGAGCGTCCTCACCCAGCCAAGGACGCCATGCTTGGCTGCGGCGTAGGCGCCCGCGTAAGGATAGCGCGATAGGCCGCTGTCGAGGCGACGGGCGATGAAGCGTCCCCAACCGCGCTCAATCATGTCGCCGACAAACGCGCGGCACGTGAGATAAGGCCCAATCGTGTTTGTGCGAATCGTGTCATCCAACGATCCACATCGCTTTCGCGGACCATTTGAATGGGCCCGAACACGCCCGCCGCATTGATCAAATCGTCGGTGATCATCGCTCTAAAGCCCGCCAGCGTCACCGATACGCGGCTCTTTCTGATTCTATGACGACCACACGCAGCACTCTCTTTGGAAGCATGTCAGCCGAGCACGACGTGATGATGACACGCACAATGAGTCGAGACTTCGAGCC
>JAAUSA010000181.1 GCA_012031975.1 Alkalinema sp. RU_4_3
CCGGAGGCGTATTTACCGGGGAAGTGGCGAAACGCGAGGATGCGCCCTTTGCTGGAATCGTCACCTACGGCAAGAAAATCAAAACCCGTGCCCTGCGCACCAGCCATGGGGACGAGGCCTTTGTGGTGGAATCGAGCGAAACCGTCAACAAAATCACCTTGGAAGGCGAGAAATCCAAGCATAGTTTCTCCGTATCCCAGGGTTCGCTCCTGATGGTCAAGGATGGCGCATACGTAAAGGCTGGCCAGATGATTTCCGAGGAACCGATCGGCGGCCGCAGCGGTAAGACCACGGAGAAGGCGACGAAGGACGTGGCCACGGACCTGGCCGGGGAAGTCCGATTTGCGGATATCTCACCGGAAGAGAAGAAAGACCGCCAGGGCAACACCACCCGGATCGCTCAGCGGGGCGGCCTGATGTGGGTGCTGTCCGGGGAAGTCTACAACCTGCCACCGGCGGCGGAACCGACGGTGAAAAACGGTGACCAAATCGTCCCCGGCGACGTGATCGCCGAAACCAAGCTCTCCACCGAGAACGGCGGGATTGTTCGGATCACCGACAACGATGGCGACAGCAAGGGGGGCCGGGAGCTACAGATCATCACAGCTTCGGTCCTACTCGATAAGGCCCAGGTGCGTCGGGTTGAAAGCCACCAGGGCGGCGATCAGTACCGCCTAGAGTCCCAGAATGGCCAGGTCTTCTCCCTCAAGGCCACCCCCGGCACCCAGGTGACCAACGGTCAGGTGGTGGCGGAGCTAATAGACGATCGCTATCGCACCCAAACGGGCGGGATTCTCAAGTACTCCGGCATTGAAGTCGGCAAGCGCGGCAAGGCAAAACAGGGCTACGAAGTGATCAAGGGCGGCACCTTGATCTGGATTCCGGAGGAGGCCCATGAGGTCAACAAGGATATCTCCCTGCTGATGGTCGAAGATGGCCAGTTTGTGGAAGCTGGGACCGAAGTTGTCAAGGATATTTTCTGCCAGACCAGCGGTGTGGTGGAAGTCACCCAGAAGAACGACATCCTGCGCGAAATCGTCGTGCGGCCTGGGGATATCCATATGGTGGACAGCCTAGAGGGCCTGATCACCCGCGAAGCCACCCTGGTCAACCCCGGCCAGGAAATCATGCCCAAGCTCAAGGCCAAGGACCTCTGCTACGTCGAGTTTGTCGAAACCCCTGAGGGACCCGCAATCCTCGTACGACCCGTGGTGGAATTCAACGTCGCCGATGAGCCTTCGGTGCCCAGCCAGGATTCGGGCAGCGGTGAGGATACGGGGCGATCGATTCGTCTACGGGCCACCCAGCGCATTCCCTTCAAGGATGGCGAGCGGGTCAAGTCCGTGGAAGGGCTCGATCTAGTCCGGACCCAGTTGGTGCTGGAGGCCGACAAGGATGGTTTGGCCGCCGATATTGAGCTGGTGCTGGATGAGAAGGACGAAGAGGTCCTGCGTCTTCAGCTAGTGATTTTGGAATCCCTGGTGATTCGCCGGGACATTGCCGCCGATACTACCCAGGGCAGTACAAAGACCGTCGTGCTGGTCAAGGATGGCGATCAAATCGCTTCGGGGTCCGTCGTCGCCCGCACCTCGATTCTCTGTAAGGAATCCGGTGAAGTCCAGGGTATTCGCGAGGGCCAGGAGGCGATTCGCCGCATCCTGGTCGTGCGACCCGCCGACACGATGACCCTCGAAACCAGCGCCAAGCCGACGGTTAAGTCCGGCGACTTGATTGTGGCGGGCAGCGATCTCGGCGGCCTGATCATGGAGGAATCCGGTCAGGTCCTGTCTGTCAACGATCAGCAGGTCACCCTGCGTCTCGCCCGCCCCTACCGAGTCTCCCCCGGTGCCGTCCTGCATGTGGATGACGGCGATCTGGTCCAGCGGGGCGACAACATGGTGCTGCTGGTCTATGAACGCACCAAAACCGGGGACATCATCCAGGGTCTACCCCGAATCGAAGAACTCCTCGAAGCCCGCAAACCCAAGGAAGGCTGTGTGTTGGCCACCCACAAAGGGACAGCCCAGGTGGTCTATGCCGAAGATGATTCCGTGGAAATCAAGGTGATCGACTCCGATGGCCTAGTCACGGAATATCCCGTCGGTAACGGCCAAAACGCGATCGTGATCGACGGCGACAAGGTCGTACCGGGCGAACGCCTCACCGACGGCCCCGCCAACCCCCACGAACTCCTAGAAGTTCTGTTCCGGGCCAACCTAGAGGCCCTCGGCACCTACGAGGCGGCCCTGGTCAGCCTGCGTCAGGTCCAATGCTTCATTGTGAGCGAAGTGCAGTCGGTCTATCAGTCCCAGGGCATTGATATTTCGGACAAGCACATCGAAGTGGTGGTGCGCCAGATGACCTCCAAGGTCCGCGTGGACGACGGTGGAGACACCACCATGCTGCCGGGGGAACTGGTGGAACTCTACCAAATCGAGCAGGTCAACGAAGCCATGTCAATTACGGGCGGTGCCCCGGCCCAGTACACCCCGGTTCTACTCGGGATCACCAAGGCCTCCCTCAACACCGACAGCTTCATCTCCGCCGCCTCCTTCCAAGAGACCACCCGCGTCTTGACCGAAGCCGCCATCGAAGGCAAGTCCGACTGGCTGCGCGGCCTCAAGGAGAACGTAATCATCGGGCGTCTGATCCCGGCAGGTACGGGCTTCAACGCCTACGAGGAGCTGAACTCCCCGGATCTCGATCTGTCCTACGAAGGGTTGGCTGTGTTTGACGATGAGTCGGATCTGGCCGATGTGGTGCTCGACGATCGCACCGCCCGCGCCTACGGCCTCGACAACTTCGAGGAGCGGCCCTCCTTTAGCTTTGAAAGCTTTGGGGCAGCAGCAGAGACCGTTGTTGGGATTCCGGCGGCAGCACCGAGCGGCATGGGTGACTATGGCGCCAGCTTCAAGTCGTCCATCCTCGATGACGATGAGCTGATCGACGACAGCATTGGCAATGCTGACGATGACGATGATGACGACGACGACGACGATGACCTCTAAGCAGTGGGATAGGCTGGCCTTCCATTGCTAAACATCTGTCCCCAAGGGCGATCGAAGAAGTTCGATCGCCCTTGGGTTGTTTGGGGAGCTTTCGTTAGAGCCAATTGCTTGTGTCAGAATGGAGAAGAAAATTGCAGGGATGAGGGTTCGTGATTGAAGCTGAGGTTCATCAGCAGCTATTGGCCTTTCTGCGGGGGCAGGGGCAGAGCTATTGGGCACATCATTTGACCATGGCACGCCTGGTGGCTCGGGCCTTGCGGGTCGATCGCAGTGTCTTGATTCAGACGGGCACCCACCAGGGCCAATATCGCCTGAGCTATCTGTTGCCTGTGCTGATGTGGTCCGGCCCGGTGGTGCTTGTGGTGCCCGAGGCCGACCAGCACCGTCTCCTCCAGATCGACCTGCCGCGTCTAAAACCCCAACTGACGACCCACAAGCCCATCTTGGTATCCGACCACTGGCCCGACCCCGACTACCAAGGCATCGTCGTTACCACCCCCCAGAACTGGCTGCGCGATCGCCTAGAACATCTCGGCAAGTTTCCCGCCGAAATCCCGACGGTCATCGATGGGGCGGATGATTTAGAGGACTGGACCCGAGAGGTGATGACGAGATCCATCCATCCCCAGGACTGGGATCACCTGATGGCAGCCCTCCCGAACGAGCGCAAAAAACTCCTCAACCTGCGCAGCCAGCTCACCCACAGCCTCTACCAGCATCCTCAAAACCCCTACAACTGCTACCCCCTTGAAGCCGAGGAACAGGGCCAGCTCATTCAACTGGGCGATCGCTACGCCCAACAGACCCTGCCCGGTGACTGGGCCGAGTTTCTGACTTGCTGCGAGTCACCCCAGGATCTGCTGTGGGGCACCCTCAATCGAGAGAAGGGTCAGTTCAGCCTGCACTGGGCGCCGTGGAGGTGGCCTCGGTTCTGGCCGGGGTCTGGGCGCAGCAGCCGACGGTGCTCGTGGGGGAAGCCCTGGATCTTGCCACCGATGCGGCGATCTATCGCCAACGCATGGGCCTGGGGGAATTGACCTGCCTGAAGTTTTTGCCCGATCGCCAGGGCGAAGCCATCCAGCTCTACCAGCCCGAGGGGATACCGATGCCCAATACGCCCCAGTACCAAAGCGCCATGGTCCGAGAGGTGCGATCGCTCCTCAGCGTCAATGCGCGCGGCTTTTCCGTGGTGATCGTCAGTGATACGCCCCTGAAGGGGCAGTTGGCCAGCCTATTGGCGGCGGAATACGGCAGTCGGGTCCAGGTGGAGCAGACCTGCCTGGAGGACCATGGCATCCTGATTACGGACTGGAACTTCTGGCGATCGCACCAGGCTCAGCTCCCGACCCCCCAGCTTTTGGTCCTGACCACCCTGCCAATTCCCTCCCTGGAGGATCCACTGGTGGCGGGTCGGGTCAGCTATTACAAACATTTACGCCAGGATTGGTTCCGGTTGTTTTTACTGCCCGAGGCCCTGTCTCAGTTGCAGCGGGCCATCGCCCCCGTGCGCAATGCTAGCCAAGGTGTGGTGGCGCTCCTGGACAGTCGGGTGATCTTTCGCAGCTATGGGGAGCAGGTTTTGAGTGCAATGAGTCCCTTTGCACGGTTAAATTATTTTGATGGGGATCTGTTCTTGGATTCCTTCCAGGGGGGATCAGGCGTTTAGCCGAGCTTTCCTAAACCACATAGCAAGCCTAAACCACATAGCAAGAGGATTTGGACACCATGGGCGATTCAAAACGACGGAAGGAAACCCTAGGCAATCAGTATGGCAAGGCCCAGCCCGAACCGAAAATTTCACCTTTTCTACCCGTCACCAAGACCCAAGCAGCCCAGTTTGTGGAGATTACAACCAAGGGAGCCTGGGTGGGGATCGGCTTGCTAGCCTTCACTTGGGTGGTGATCCACTTCGTCGGTCCAGCCCTCGGACTGTGGAAGGTGGTGGGCTAGCCACGAGGTTGCCAGCGCGGTGAATCGATCGCAATCAATGCCACATCCAGTATCCATAAATACATCCAAGCTCTCCGGATGGACTTAGGATTTGTGTGTCTTATGGGGTAGCTTAAATGGACAGATGGGCTAAACCCAATCTGTTTGTGTTCCCGGTGGTCGTTTCTAGATCCGTCCGAGTCCCAGGCATTATCGACAACAAAACCTTTGGCAAAGCAGGGTGATAGTTGCTATCGTAGTACGCCAATGGTATTTGAATCATCGCCATAGGCCAAGACTTGAGACTATTTTTAGAAAATCTTAAGAAAAGCTTTAGAATATAGAGCAACCGTGAACGGAGGGCGAGCGTGTTCACAAGACTTGCAGAGCAACATCGAATGTTTGTCCAGGATCTGGTGATGAATCTCCAGGCCCTGGCAACTGTGCTGGAGAATAGGGGCTATGTCGCCTCCTGCTACACCTGTGGCGGGCAGATGAACAGTGCATCATTCATGGTCAGTTTGGCGGAAAACCACCTGATTCGCTTCCTGGTCTCCGACTATGGGATCACCTGGACGGAGATGCGGGACGATCGCGAACTGATGAAGCTAGAGGGGGCGGAAGCCATCAACCAGCTTCAGGAACTGGCCAACTTGGTCAAGTACCAAATCAAACCGATCAACCCGGCCTTGGCCCTGGTGGGATAGGGGTTTTGGCTTGGAATTAGCCCAACTACTGGGATAGAATAGGGGACGGATTAACCCTCCAAGAGCCTATTTGTCCCGCGTTTGGTAATATTGCCTGTGTGGAAACATCACTTCATTGAGACGAATAATGTTCGTCTCCACTACGTGGCCCAGGGCGAAGGCCCATTGGTGGTCCTGCTCCACGGCTTCCCAGAATTTTGGTATTCCTGGCGGCACCAGATCCCCGCCCTAGCAAAGCATTTTCGAGTGGTCGTACCGGACCTGCGTGGCTACAACGATTCTGAGAAGCCCCGTTCTGGCTATGACATTAATACCCTGACCCAGGATGTCCAGGGGCTCATTACGGCCCTCGGCTACCAACATGCCCATGTGGTGGGCCATGACTGGGGCGGGGCGATCGCCTGGAATTTTGCCCAGCGTTTTCCGGAGATGCTCGATCGGTTGGCGGTGCTGAATGCCCCCCATCCCCAGCGGTTTGTCCAGGGCTTAGTGGGGAATCTCGATCAGGTGCGGCGGAGCTGGTACATGCTGGCATTTCAGGTGCCTGCGCTGCCGGAATGGCTGATTCAGAACAATTTGAGCCAGTTTGTCGAAACGGTGTTCCAGGGTTTAGCGACCCGGAAGGCGGCGTTTCCGAAGGAGACGGCGCGGCTCTATGAGGCCGCGCTGAGCAAACCCGGCGCCGTGGTGGCGGCCCTCAACTACTATCGCCAAATGGTGGATCCTCGGGGCTGGATGACGGCTGTGATTCCAGTGCAGTCGCCCACACTCGTGCTCTGGGGCGAAGAGGATGCGGTGCTGAGTCGATCCCTAGTCGGCGATATGGTGCGCTTTGTGGCGGCACCGGTGCGGGTCTTGATGGTGCCGAACTGTGGCCATTGGGTGCAGCAGGAGGCACCCCAGACGGTGAACCGGGAGCTGTTGAATTTTCTGCGGGGCTAGGGCATTCCCCATAAATCGCCTGTATGATTGGCCTAGACGCGATCGCATCCCCCAATCCCCCGCCCATGACCCAGCCGCCCAAGCCCCCGAGCAAAACCGCGCTCACCAATTTCACCCAGTTTTTGCAGTCGATGCCGACGCGGGTGCGGTTTTCGCGCGTGAAGCTGAAGCCCAATGCGAAGGTGCCGGAGCTGTGGGTGCAGACGGCGGATTCGGACCAGGCGGAAGTCTTTCCTTTGCTGGGGGAGCAGTATCGGCTGGGGCGCAGTTCCCAGAGCTGCGATATTGTGGTGCGCAATCCCCTGGTCAGCAGTCTTCACCTGTCGGTCAGCCGGGACAGGTCCCATCGTTGGTTTTTGGGCGCCTTTCCTCGCACGCGCTTCGAGGTGCGGGACGAGAACTCCACCAATGGCCTTTACCAGGGCAAAAAACGTCTGAACGCCAAGGTCCTCTACCACAACGATCTGCTCACCCTGGGGCCACCGGAGCTGGCCGATGCCGTCCGAATTCAATTCAAAGAGGAACCTGCCTGGTGGGTGAAGGGGGTTCGCTACGGCCTCTGGGGATTGACGGGATTGACAGCCCTGAGCCTGGGGGCAATCCTGATCGAATGGCAAAAATTCAAGGTCTTCCCCCTGCCCAACTCCGTCCAGGGTCCCGTGGTGGTGATCGCCCGCGACGAAACCACCATTAGCCCCCTGCCGCCGAGCCAAACCCACCAGGAAGTCAAAAGCCTGGGCGAGGTGTCGCAATATTTGCCCAAGGCGATCATGGCCTCGGAGGATGCGCGGTTTAACTGGCACTTTGGGGTGGATCCGATCGGCACCTTCCGAGCGATCGTCGCCAACCTCCAGGGCGGCGGCATCAAGGAGGGCGGCAGCACCCTCACCCAGCAGTTAGCTCGAAACCTCCTACGCAGCTACGTCGGTACCGAAGATTCGGCAGGGCGCAAACTTAAGGAAGCGGCGGTGGCCCTCAAACTGGAGATGCGCTATAGCAAGGACGACCTAATGCGGATCTATCTAAATCGCGTCTATCTCGGCTACGGCACCTACGGCTTCTCCGACGCGGCCCGCTTCTACTTCGACAAGAGCCCCAAGGATCTCAACCTCAGCGAAGCTGCGACCCCTAGCGGGGATCCTGCCCGCCCCCAACGCCTTTAATCCCGTGCGGGACTACCAGAGCGCCATGAATACCGCAATAGAGTACTCAAACGCATGGCCGAGCAGGGCATGGTCTCCGTCGAAGAAGCCAACCGAGCTAGGCGATCCCCCCTCCAACTCAGTCCCAAGGCCCAGGAAACCCTATCGAGTGGCCTGGCCCCCTACTACTACAGCCAGGTCCTCAACGAACTCGATGACCTCCTGGGCCAATCGGTCGCCACCGAAGGCAACTACATCGTCGAAACGGGCCTGGATCTCAAACTCCAGGCCCAGGCGGAAGCCAGCCTACGGGACGCCGTCGCCACGGAAGGGGGATCTGGAGGGTTTTCCCAGGGGCGATCGCCACGATGAACTTTCGCACGGGGGAAATCCTCGCCTCCGTCGGGGGCGTAGACTTTAAAGAAAGCCAGTTCAACCGGGTCAACCAGGCCAGACGCCAGCCGGGATCAACCTTCAAGATCTTCACCTACACCGCCGCCCTAGAATCCGGCAAATCCCCCGGCGACACCATTTCCTGCGCGCCCCTCAACTGGGAGGGCCAGGATTTCGCAGGCTGCGGCGGCGGGGACGTCACCATGGCGACAGGCCTCGCCCAGTCCTACAATCCCGTGGCCCTAAGGCTGGCCCAGGAAGTGGGCTTGGGGAAGGTGGCCCAGATGGCGAGGCGCATGGGTGTGACCAGTCGCGATCTCAAACAGGTGCCAGGACTTGTCCTGGGCCAAAGTGAAGTCAGCTTGATCGACATGGTCGGCGCCTTCGGAGTCCTCGGCAACGGCGGCATCAAGGCCAAACCCCGCACCATCCGACGCGTCCTCGACAGCAGCGACTGCACCAACCCCCGCGACTACAAAACCTGTCGCCTGGTCTACCCCCTCTATAACCAGGGCAAAAACGACGATCGCCCCGTGATCGCCCCCGAAATCGCCCAAACCATGACCACAATGCTCCAGGGCGCCGTGGCGGGTGGTACAGGGAAAGCGGCGGCGATCGGCCTCGGTGAAGCGGGCAAGACGGGCACCACCAATGAAGGCGTGGACCTCTGGTTCATTGGCTATGTGCCGAGCCGGGAAGTCGTCACTGGCGTCTGGCTCGGCAATGATGACAATACCCCCACGGGCAACAGCAGTGCCCAGGCCGCTAAGCTCTGGGGAAAATACATGGGTCCAGCCCTACGCTAAGTGAGGCCATATTTCTCTGCGGGGCCAGAATTGTTGCCTTTTGGCAACGCTAACTACGCCATCAGTTACAGCGCCAGTTAAATAGGGTGAGTTGTTGCAATAAAGCACGTTAAATTGTGCAAATTTAAAATGTCTGGAATGCTACATTTACAACCCGTAATAGGCCTTTGGCAACTCTGCCTTTTCAGCAATAAAAATGGCTCAAATGCCATCTAGCCAGGGAATTTGATCGGAAACAATTAATATATTCAGGCAAGGAATAAATTCAACCTCCGGGCTAATCAGCAACATTAAAGACCGCAACGTCTATCTTGAGATAGATTGTCTTCTTCCTTTAGAAAAGATTTAATGAATCTAGTGGCAAATGTAGAAGCCGTAAAGAACAATCACTTCATACAGCCTTAGAAAATTACTTTTTCTAGGGAATAGTTCAGAGGGGATACCTTAGGCTTTTTGTATTTGCCGACGATTTAAAAACTTTATTTCTGCGAAAAAAGTTATGAATCACCGGGTGCAAAGATTTCGAGTAGAACGGGTTCAGTCGATGGCCTTTAAGTGCAGTAATGTGACTCAATATCCATCCCTTTCAATTTTCGATCGCATTCCCCCGGAACGGGTGGGCCTCAATGGTGAGTATGACCATAGTGGCCTAGCGAAACGGGTGGCGATCGCCTTTCGCGGGCATTTTGATCCGGATGTGATTGCCAGTCTAGAGATTAGCCAACGGGGCTGTGTGGTGATTCTCCAGGGCCATGTTCCCAATTCGCAGCAGTTAAATGCGCTGGTGGATGTGGCCTTGGGCATAGAAGGTGCGGAGTTTGTTGAGTACCAGGCCATCGGCTTAGATCAGGCTGCCTAGAAGACAACTGGATGTTGGCCGTAGTAGGGTAGGGCGGTCTCCCAGGTGGGGCGATCGCCTTTTTGATAGCGGGGGTAGGCGATCGCCAGCAGTTCTGGGGCGTATTTGCCCTGGAGGGGTGCGGCCTGGTGGTGGGGGAAGTCGGGGTGGGTTTGGCGGGTATGCTGCCAGGCTTCGGGGGGCATGACGCCATCTTCTAGGATGGCCCTTGTATTTTGGTAGAGGGCGGTGAAGAGGCTGCCGCGCTGGGCGGGCATTTCGATCGCCAGGGTGCTATCGGGGGCATGGTGCTGGGCGATTGCCGCGAAGCTGGAGATGCCATAGAGGGGAATATCAAGCTGCTGGGCCAGGGTACGGGCAAGGACGACGCCGATGCGGGTGCCTGTGAAGCTGCCGGGGCCGATGGCGACGGCAATGAAGGCCAGATCCTCCCAGCGCTGGGGCTGGAGGAATTGGGCCAGCTGGCTGTGGATTTGGTTGGAGATGGCGCGGCCGAGGTCTAGATGGCGCGATCGGGCATGGCCGCAGAAGTCGTCTAGGGCAAGGCCCAGGTCGGGGCTGCTGGTGTGGATGGCGAGGCCGTAGGTCATGGTTTGGGATGATCTTGGATTGCTTTGGCGAGGCCGATGACGACGACGATGTTAGAGAGGGTGAGGAAGGATTCGGCGCTGCCGTGGAGCCAGTCTACGTTAGCAAGTTCTGCATGATATACGTTTTTGGCGTAGAGTCCGGCGGGGATCGTGATGGCGACGAACAGCAGTCAGCAGGGTGAAGCGTTTGGACGAGGTTGGGTTGGGGGATTTGGCGAGGAACAGAGGAGCGAGGTAGGGAGAGGGAGAGGCGAAGAGGGTTTCTTTGGTAGTGGGAGGAGGAAAGGAGGAAGGAGGAAGGAGGAAGT
>JAAUSA010000019.1 GCA_012031975.1 Alkalinema sp. RU_4_3
CCCTCTCCATCACCATCGCCAGCGACGACAACGACCCCACCACAGCCCCAACAAATCGCCACCAAACTCGTCAACCGCCCAGACATCCTCGGCGTCATCGGCCACTACTCCAGCGGCGTCACCCTCGCCACCGCCGACATCTACAAAACCAGCCAACTCGTCAGCATCTCCCCCATCAGCTCCGCCGTCCAGATCTCCAACAAAAGCCCCTACCTCTTCCGCACCATCCCCAGCGACGCCATCACCGCCCGCGCCCTCATCGACCACATGCGCCAAACCCTCAATCGCAAAAAAGCCGTCATCTACTACACCGCCACCAGCGACTACAGCAAATCCCTCAAAGGCGAACTCAACAGCTCCCTCCTCCGCCAAGGCGGCCAAGTCATCGCCGAATACGATCTGGGCCAATCCGGCTTCAATCCCAAACAAACCCTCCAAGCCGCCATCCAACAAGGCGCAGACACCATCCTCCTCGCCACCAGCGGCGACACCCTCAATCGCGGCCTCCAAGTCGTCCGAGCCAACAAAAACCAACTCCCCATACTCAGCGGCGACGACGTCTACAGCCCCGAAACCCTAGAAATCGGTGGCCCCTCCGCCAAAAACATGATCGTCGCCGTCCCCTGGCACATCCTCGCCCCCGGATCTGAAGACTTCGCCCTACGATCGCGCAAAATCTGGGGCGGCGACGTCAACTGGCGCACCGCCACCGCCTACGACGCCACCGTCGCCCTCACCATCGCTCTCCAGAAAGCCCCCAGCCGCGCCAGCCTAAAAAACGCCCTCAGCGCCCCCGCCTTCTCCGCCCCCGGCGCCTCCCGCACCGTCAACTTCCTCCCCTCGGGCGATCGCAACGCCCCCGTCCAACTCGTCAAAATCGTCGAAGGCAACCGCTCCAGCTACGGCTACGACTTTGAACCCATTCCCTAACAATCCGTAGAAACACTCCTGTTGGAGAATGAAAACCTAGGATAAGTTAAATATAAAAAGCTACCCGTGGAGTCCCCTGATGAAACTTCTCTCTCGATCGCTCATTCTCGCCCTGACGACCATTGCCTGTAGTGCCACAACTAGCCTAGCCCAGAGCACCTGGAAACCTACAGCGATCGCACAGGCGGCTACAGCATCTCCATGCCAGGCCAGCCCCAGGATCTTCCAGGCAACCAATACACACTGCCTTCAGGAGATACCCTTGTCTACCAAGGCAAAGGCTCACTGATAGAAAACCAGCAAGGTATTAAAGTAATGTATGGCGTAATGTACACCGATTTGCCTGTAGCATTCCGTAAAAATAGCAAAGCAGCACAACAGGCCCTTGCAGGTATCACTTGCGAAAACTCTAGTTTCATGGACGCGAAACAACTCACAAGCCAACAAACCTTCCGACTCAATGGCTTTCCTGGACGGGAAATTAAATGCCAAGGAGAAGAAATCGCCCTTGCCAAAATCCGCGCTTTCCTAGTCGGAGAACGCCTCTACATCCTCATTGCCGCCACAAACCACGAACCCGGAGCCGCCAAAAGCATTGACGGTTTCATGAAATCTTTCAAAATCCGATAGCAAGTTTAGATCGATCGCATTATCTAACGCGACAATGCGATCGACCAGATTAACTATCGACGCAGATAGCTAAAATTAGGATTCGGTCTACCGACATAGCAGGTCTGGTTGAAACCATACTTTTGGATCACGGCTAAAGACTGTTCAGCCTCAGCCCGATTATTCTCAAAATCAAACATCCAGTGATTTCCATCAACAATCTTCCAGCGATTGTTAATCAAACTCACCATCGTTGTCGCAGGATTGAACGGGATACAGTCCTCCCCAGCGATCTGGCCAACTGGAGAAGCATCATTGGTCAGCATATATTGAAAAGAAGGCTGGGGCCGTCCGACAAAGCAGGATTTATTCATGTTATACTGTTGAATCGTTCGCATGGATCGCAGGGCACTGTCGCGATCGCTCCCAAAAGCAAACATCAGATGATTGCCATTCTCGACGATCGTCCAGCGATCGCCCACTAGCTGCACATCAATATTTTTCGGATTAAACGGAATGCAATCTTCCTGGAGAGCGACGGATTCCAGAGAAACTGAATTAGAGCGATATTGTTGATTAGTTTTGCGATCGTTTAGAACAACATAGACCGACTTAGGCGGCACCCCCCCCTTGCGCGACCGCAAACCAGAGCTTACTCAAGTTTTCTGGAGTGGAGAAGGCACAGAAACCATAGAGACGCTGGTTGGTTTCAGCATTGTAGATGTCTACCCAGGTTCTAGAGGAGCTAGTATTGAGACCGCAGGGAGGCAAATCGGGGGCCGATTCAAAGAGGACGGGGCTGAATTTTTGCCAGTTGGTGACGCTGAGGTTGTAGTAATTGAAGCCGTTGCGTTCTTCCTTCCCTGTAAAGGCCAGAACAGGTCGCGTAACTTTGCGAATGGCCAGGTCCTTAATCACTTGGGGCTGGATCACCAGTGGAGCCGCCTGGACTGTGAGACTATAGTTGGTAGCGAGAAGGCTGAGTATAGAGGCGATCGAGAGCAGTCTTTTTGAATGAATCATGGTGTCTCTCCCCTGGGGGTGTTTGGATACCTGTTGTTAGGGGAGAGGGCTAGGGTTTATGCAGATGGCTTGGGAACTTTCGCTCGTTTTTCTTGCGATCCTTGTACAAGTCCCTTGAGGCCTTTCACCGCTTTATCCTTGAGATTGAACATGGCCATCTTTGTTTCCTAACTTTTTAACTCAGGCTCGTCGGGTGTTACTTGTTTCCAGATTTTCAACCAGCCTGCTGCGGCTGTCATTTGATCTTGCTGCACTAAAACCTGCATATAGACATTTGAAAAGATGATGAAATCATCAAAGTGAAAGCGCTGATGCTTGAGAATGGGTTTGAGTGACGCTGCTGCTTGATCAATTTTGCCCTCTCTCAAGTAATATAGGGCGACGCCTACGGTAGCTGGGATATAGTCGGGATAGTCTGCAACAATTTGATGGCAAATCTTATAGGCTTCCTGATTTTGGCCCTGCTGCTCATAGGCAACAGCTAAATTCTGGAGTAAATCCGGAGCAACTTTCAGAGATAAAGCTTCCTTAAGCAGGGCCTCTGCTTCGCGTCCTCCAACCTTTGTATTGGTTCTCAACGCAATCAAAGCCTGAGTCAACAAGGCTTCAACCTGAGGAGGATGTTCGTACGGTGGCTCGTCATGAAACTCATAGTTAATTAGGAAAACCTCCTGCCATTTTCCCTGCATCCACAGACGAACATTTTCTGGCTCTATCTGACTGGCCTGCACGAGGCGATTGGCCATTTGATTACGCAGCTTATCCGAGCCCCTCTGGCCTAGGGCAAAGGTTTTGAGCATATCCCAAGATTCTTGCGTATCAGAATGTCTAGCCATTTCTGCCGCCATTGTACAGGATATTGGATCACCGCGATCGAGCATAACGGCAATCCAATGAATAACACTAGGGTGCTGATTGAGGAAATCGTGACAGAGCTGTTTTCGCTGGGCCGCAGGAGCTTCAATAATCAGCGGAACATTGGTGGTTAATGCTTTCTGAATGCCGCCGACCATCCAATGATCGACGGTAAAGGGCCAAGCACTATGGCAATTTCCCTGGGATTGACTGAGGTTTTTGAGATTATCTTGGACAACCTTTAAATTAGGGGATTGCTGCAATGCTTTGTGCCAGAGCTTTCTAGCCTGGGTGATTTCCCCTTGGCGGGCCAAGGCCACAGCGACAAAGTGGAATCCCATGGCGGGCAGGATTTCGAGTTCTGTTTTGTCCTGCTGCAATTCTTGCCAGAGTTCGACGATCGCCCCATCATCCCCCAAATAACTAAGCCCTTCAAATTTCTTCTGCCAGGCATTGGAAGCGATTAACTGACTGGCCTGTAGACGTTTCCCTAAGTCCTTGGCGCGATCGGTTTGACCGCACATCACATAGTAACGAATTAAATTGGACAGGGCATGGATATTCTCGGCTTCAATCCCTAGGACCTGTTCGCCATAGTCAATGGCTCCTGCCAAGTTGTCTTGGATGTAGGCAATCAGACTGAGGTTATTGAGGGCGGCGGTCATGTCAGGTTTGCGCTTGGGTATATAGGGCTAAGGCAAAGGTGTAAATACGTTCTTCGTCCTTGGGTTGGAGAGCCATGGCTTTGGCGCAGGCTTGACAGTAGCCTTCATTGTCATCCATCTCTAGGGCGAGGGAGGCCATGCGCTGGTAGGCTTCGATCTGGCCAGGGTATTTTTTGCAAAAAGCTTGGATTTCTTGGTAGGCTTGGGCTTCGTGACCAGAGAAGAAGAGGCGATTAATTTGGATGCAGTGGTGAGGGTGTTGGCGTTTGAGCCTAGGGTGGATGGGTGCTGGGAGGCGCGATCGGAGGCTGAGATGCATCCCTCCTATGCTACGGCGTAAGGGCCATCGTCTGGCGACTGGGTAATACAGCCTCGCTGTAGCCCTTCTGTTCAATTAATGCCATAAGCACAGCACGGGCACTGATGCGGCTATAGATCAAGGTCGATTTTAACGTCACTACTCTAGCATGGCTGGTACTTTATTTGGCTGTCAAGCCCAAGCTAGCTGCCTGACGGTGTTTTGCCTGGTTGTGGAGCGGAGTTACTCTCAGATCCCCGTCTTTCTGGACGAGAAGATATTCTTTCGTTATATCGGGCTGTTGCTAGTGAGTGGATGGAAAGCTAAGGTTGTATGGTGCATTGGTAGTAGAGCCACATGTCGGTATTGGTGGCACGATCGCCCTCCATAACCAGTTCTACATTACTACGCCAGGAATAGACTTTAACATTATCGAAATGGGGGTTTAATTGGAGGATTTGAGCTTCGGGGCGGATGTAGTAGGTGTCTAGGCGGAAATTGTGGGATTCATCTTTGAGGATGGCGTGGGGGAGCTGTTTTGCTGGGTTGTAGGATCGATTGGCAAAGCGGAGAATGCCGAGCATGACGAGGTTGGTGTAGGTGGTGAGGGGATTGGGGGGAGAGTTGGGATTTGGGGTTGATCAGGCGATCGAACCCCTGAAGGTTATGGCTGGAGAAGAAGAGGATGGAGCCGGGTTTGCCGATGCGGTGGAGTTCTTGGAGGATGAGGTGGCGATCGTCATGGGAAACGTAGTCGATGCCGTTGAAGCTGAATAGGAGGAGGTCGAAGCTGTTGTCGGGGTAGCGGCTGAGGTCGCGGGCGTCGCAGGTGTCGAAGGTAGTGGAGGGGAGGCTGGGGAAGCGTTTGCGGCAGGTGGCGATCATTTCGGGGGAGTTGTCGATGCCGATGTATTGGGCGACTTTGGGTTGGAAGTGTTTTGTGGTGCGGCCTGCTCCGACGCCGATGTCGAGCATGTTGAGTTGGGGGTCGAGGCTGTCGAGGAGCATTCGCTCGGCGGGTTGGAGCTGCTGAAGATTTTTATAATGTTGGACGACGCTGTTGGTGGCGTAGGTTTTTTGGTTCTTGGATGGGGTCATTGTCTTGTTTCTAGCAGCGTCACATTTTAACACCAAATTCACCTGGTTGTGGAAGGGTAGCCTCGTGAGGTCAGTAGATTTTTCAGCCGTTCTACTTCAGCCTTCTCGGTCGCGAGTTCAGTATTGAGCTTTGTCTTTTCTGTTGTTAGTTCTGTTGTTTCTGCACGGTGCTGTTCTCTGAGGTTCTCTTTTTCAGCTTTTAGGGTTTTATTCTCATCGACTAATGCTAGTTTTTCTTTTTCTGCGGTCTGGCGATCGGCTGCTGCTTTTTGTTTCTCTGTGTCATAGGCGGTTCGCAGTGTTTCCTGGGCTAGGGATTGCTTCGTTTGATATTGGCTGGATTCGATCGATCGTATGGTCTTTTCTTTTTCTAAATCAGATTGCAACATGTCTATCAGGGCCTGGGCTGACTTCCTAGTGGACTTCGCTTCATTGGCCTGATTGTGAAAGAATCCACTAGCAATTAAGGCTGCGACACAAAAACTGATGGACATGTTTTTATCCCAAGACAATCCTAAATTGAGACTTGGTAGTTTAAATCCTTCGTAAATTACAGATTTGCCGATCGCGGCTAGACCTTTAACTGACAATCCAGCATGCGTATTGAAGCCCAGATTTGAAAACTTTAGAATGACAGAAGAATTTCCGTAGGCTTGAATGCCAAAGTAATTATGACTGATTGAGCAGTAGCGAACGATTAACTTTCCGTAGGTTTCGATCGCGCCTACTTTCCGCCCATGGCCATTGCCTCGAAACCGAGTGTTTTCGACAATAGCACAGCCATCTTGCACGACGTACAGACCTGCATCAGTATTCTTGAGAATAGCACAGTCTTTCAAGGTAAGATGACATTCTGAATTTACCCAAATTGCCTTCTCGTTGTGATGCTCTATTGTTGTTTTTGTAACTTTGAGGCGGCTGGTTTCGCAGAGTTTGATTGCTTCGGTAAAGCCTTCATAGAAATGGGAATGACTCACTTCAGCATCAGCACCACTGCCCAGGAACAAGCTTGGCCAGCTATTGCCATGGAATTTGCATTGCTCTATGGTGCCACGGCTACGCTGATAGATGCAAGCTCCATTTTTGCCATGATCGAATAGTTCGCTCTGGCTGATCTGAAATTCTATGGTATTTCGCAGTAGGATGCCGATGCCTTGGTTGTTGAAGATTTTGCAGTGGTTGAGGGCGGTGCGATCGCAGCTTTTTATTTTAATCCCGTCATTGCGACTGCTATGGATTTGACAATGGTCGAGGGTGACTTCATTACCTCCATCGACTAAGATTCCATACCCTGCATATTTTATTTCACAATTGTCGAGGTGGATTTTGTTGCGATCGTTGCTGTAGATCCCAACTTCACTGTTTTGAATGATGCAATGGCTGGCAACTAGCTTTGTCTGGGGGCTGATTAGATTCAATGCATTGTGGTGACCGGCTTGGATGGTGCAGTTTTTAATCTGGAGATCGCCCTTTAGTTGAGTGACGCTAGCGGTGATATTTCGGAGATATGAGTTTGTGTCGGCAAACTGTGTTGAATTGAGAAAGAGGTTTTGGAGAAGGATATGATCGCTATCGCAGATAATCCGACCCGCAATTTCAGGGCGATCCTGTTCATCGCCTAAAATTGTTAGGGGGCGATCGATCGTAAAACTCTCTCTGTAGGTGCCAGCGGTCAGGAAAATTGTGCTGTGGTCTGGGGCTTGGGCGATGGCTTCGGCGATCGTGCTGTAGTCGCCGTTGCCTTGGGGATCGACTAGGAGGACTGTGCCTTGGGCGATCGCTTTTTCTGGATGGCTGGTGCCTTCGTGGGTTAGGACGTCACGCTTGATTTGTTGCATAGGGCCTGGGAGATGGGGGTTGGTGCGATCTCTGTCTGAGCCCTAGGAAGATATGCAACTTGAACTTTCAATCGTCACAAGGCCTCCTTCTAATCATCCACAGCGACCATCACATCACTGGATTTGATCAGGGCGTAGGCTTGTCGTCCCTCTTTCAGTTGCAGTACTTCGGCTGAAGAACGGGTAATGACAGATACGGCTTCGACACCCGGAGCAATCTCAAGCAAAATCTCAGCATTAACACTGCCTAACCGCACCTGTTTAATGATTGCGGCAAAAACATTACGGGCGCTCACGCGCATTGCATGGATTTCCAAATCCCGGTGAGGTGACTGTTTCTTAACGGCAGTTGACTGCGCGTTGAGGTCAGGCATTTCTTGATCTAACGTCCTCACCAACTGACGCAACACATCGGTTTTTGATCGCTGCGTCTGCTGACAATAGCGCTCAAGCGTCTGCCGCTCAGTCTCAGGCAATTGAAAAGTGACCCAACCTTGATCTTTACGAGGCATGATAAGCTACCAACTTAGTTGGTAATATCTTGACATAAGGTTGGTACTTGTTCAAATAATAAGAGGCTGTTAAAAAAAAACACCCATGCGTGCGAAGTTCTGGCGAGTTGGACTACTAGGATTTTTGGTGACGCTACTCCTGATTGCTTGCGCCCAACTTGCGCCGCAACCTCAGTCGATTCAGCCAAAGGCAACTCAATCCGCTGCTCAAACTTCGACGCTTTTGGTGGCTGCTGCCGCAAGTCTCCAGAAAGCACTCCAAGAAGTTATACCCCTTTACGCCCAAGCAAATCCAAACCAGACCATTTACTATAACTTTGCTGCTTCTGGTGCATTGCAACAGCAGATCGAGCAGGGCGCACCTGCTGACGTGTTTATCTCAGCGGCTGCCAAACAGATGAAAGCTTTGCAGGAAAAGGGGTTGCTGGAATCGGGAACTCAAAAGAGCTTACTGACCAATCAATTAGTTCTGATTATCCCGAAGCAAACTTCTGTGGCCTTGACTGACTTTAAGCAACTTGTTCGGCCAGACGTTAAGCGCATCTCAGTTGGAGAACCCCGCAGTGTTCCAGCAGGACAGTATGCTACAGAAGTCTTGAAGAACCTGGGAATTTTAGAGCAGGTACAATCTAAATTTGTGCTGGGGAACAACGTTAAATCTGTTCTAACGGCGGTAGAAACAGGCGATGTCGATGCCGGGATAGTTTATATTACCGATGCTAAGGGCTCAGACAAAGTGACGATCGCCGCAACGGATGATGAAAAGCTTCATGCACCGATCGTCTATCCCATCGCAGTTTTGAAGGCGAGTAAATCACTGGGTAAGGCTAAGGAATATGTTGAATTCTTGCAAAGTGACAGTGCAAAGGCTGTATTTAAAAAATATGGATTTGGAATTGCCAATTCTTGATTAAATGCTCATCCCCGATTTGTCTCCTCTATGGATTTCTCTGAAAGTGTCCCTGTTCGCAACGATGATCACCTTGGGACTCGGAACCTTTTCTGCTTATAGAATGTACCGATATCAAGGAAAGGTGCGATCGCTGATTGAGGGTATTCTAATTGCACCTTTGATCTTGCCGCCAACGGTGATCGGTTTTGTGCTGCTCATCTTGCTGGGTAAAAATGGTGTTTTGGGACAGATTCTGACCCAGTGGAATTTGAGGGTTGTGTTTACATGGTATGCCGCTGTTTTAGCGGCAATTGTTGTATCATTTCCACTGATGTATCGATCGGCTTTAGGGGCTTTTGAGCAAATTGAGGTGTTGATTTTGGACGCAGCAAAAATTGACGGGGCCTCAGAAATCGCTGTGTTTTGGTATATCGCTTTACCCTTAGCATCTCCTGGCATTATGGCGGGTACAGTGCTGACCTTTGCTCGTGCGTTAGGGGAGTTTGGTGCAACATTGATGATTGCAGGAAATATCCCAGGACAAACTCAAACAATGCCAATGGCGATTTACTTCGCAGTTGAGGCTGGCGCAATTCAGGAGGGATGGTTCTGGGTGATTATGGTAATTCTTATTTCTTTAGCAGGAATTGTTACAGTTAACTCTTGGAAAGTCTAGCCAATGTTATAATTCAGGAACATCTTATTAATAGCGGCCATGTCCGATTGCCCTCCCCCCGAATCCCTCCCCTTCCTGCAAGCCCTCTGCTGGCAAACCACAGGGATTGATCCACCCCCACTGGAAATGCTCCATCGCTACGAACGGGGCTGGCACTATCGCGGGGTTTTGGCCGATTTGGGGCCAGAGGAAACGGAATATTTGCGATCGCTCTGTCAAGAATACAGCTCCTGGCTAACCGACAGCCTCAATGCCATCAAACCCTGAACGCCATGTTCCAAACAGAGCACCACCAGCAAATCCTGCAAATCCTCCAACGCCTCAACGCCGACACCCTCAGCACCTGTAAAGCCTACTTTGGCGGTGGCACATTACTGGTTCTTGATAATGGAGAATATCGAGAAAGTCGCGACATCGACTTTATTTGCCCCTTTGGTGAAGGGTATCGCAACCTCCGAAATCTAGTGGCAGCACAAAACCACGATGCATTTGTCTGAGCCAAAACGATCGGATTGCTGAAAAACTACTCGACAATGCCGATCGCTGGAATGACGATTCGGTTGAGGCCAGGGATCTAATCGATCTAGCCATCCTGCGCCTTGCCAGTCGATGCCCCGAGGCAGCCATCAGTAAAGCCGAAGGGGCCTATGCTGTTCAAAACGACCTCAAAAAAGCCATCCAGCGGTTCCAGTCCAAACCCGATTACCGCGATCGCTGCTATCGATCCCTGAAAATCGATCGCCCCAACCAGATCATCAGCGGTTTAGACCTGATCGCCCAAGACTTCGGATTACCCTTTACCGAACGCAGCTTCCAAGAGCAACAACCCTAGCCCTTGACGATCTCCACGATCGATAGAACACAAGGCCCACCCCCCCATATTCGTCAGCATCGTCTCAACGGTCGCCGGAATAATCTGCTCGACTAACGGCACAATTCCCATCCGCTTGCGCACTACCCCGATCGCGCCAAGATCGACTAGCTCAATCCCCCGATCCCTTGGCACAAATCCCCCGGACCAGGACCCACTCACCCGACTCCACCACAGATCCCAGCCCGCTGTGCCCTGGCGCCAGACCATCAGTGCGCAATTGCTAGAGCACAGCTCCACCATCCGCATCAGCGTCGCCACCAGGGAGGTTTGATACCTGCCCGCCAACTGTTTGCCCACGCCGATCTCGACTCCTAAATCCCGTAGGTCCTGGAGGAAGAGGCCGCTGGGCATGAGTAATTCGGCGGCGCCGCGATCGCACAAAACTTCTTTGTAATCTTCTGTCAGCCAGCGGGGCGATCCGAGGCGCTCTCCTACGTCGGCTTGGGCGTCGAATAGAAACTCCATCAGTTCATGGCCTTCTGTAAATCGCTGGCGGGCCAGGGAATCCTCCGATCGGATCAGCACTAAACCCCGGTTGCTATCGAGCAAAATCCCCTGCTGATCTTGATCTAGGGGCACCCGCTTGGGTTCGGGCATGCCAAAATGCCGATAGACCTTGGACAGATCCGTCGGAACCCCGGCCCCTAGTTTTGCCTCTGTTCGCAAAAATTCCACATAGGCTAGTACATCCGCCTCACTCTGAAGCGAACCGTAGCAGTGCAAAAATGCATAGCCTGGATGTTGGTATTGGCGATCGACAGACAACAGAAAACTCCTGGAAAGATCCTCAAATCACCCTTCCATTGTTCCGTGCCCGCGCTCCCTTTGCCAACCGAAAACCTACGAGTCCCCGGAGGTCATCTGAATCACGTTGTACAAAAGCTGCCACTTGTCCGCTGTCTTCGGCTGGTTTCCCCGGTACCGCAGGGCCGCCAGCATTTTCACGTCATCCGGTGGCAGCCCTGCACTGGCGGCAAACTCGGCCAACCCCGCTGGTAACTCGTCTTGGGGCTCCACTTCTCCCAGACCTAGGACCGAAGAGAGTTTGTATCTAACATTCCAAGAGAGATTATTCGACTCCCCGCGCTCGATCTGCGACAGATAGTTGCGGGAGATGCCAACGCGATCGGCCAGTTCCTGCTGACTCAATTTCTCTTGCTGGCGGCGATCACGCACCCGCCTACCAAAATCCTGAGTAAGGTCATCCATATATAGTCACCTAGAGAAAGATCCGTCAGCTCGGCCTGACAACCCTAGTTTACACGATTTGTCTAAAAAGGTTGCAACTTTCTAAAAGGCTTGCTATAGTAATGACATGAGCTGACAACCACAGTTCGCAGCCACTATTAACTGAGATAGTCAGACTAGTCCTGATTCCAGGACAGCAAGCTGGTTAGTAAGTTTATCCTTTTGTAAACGGTTGGTTGTTATGCAACAGTCACAGGTCATTTCCCCCGTTGATAGTCCTGAAGTTCTACTTCTGCCAAGGCCGAATCCGGACAATTGGCAGCGGCAGAAATTTAAACGCAAACGCGGTAAAGAAGGGAGTAAATCCTGGCGCAGAAAGCGGCTCCATTGGCGAGATGTCGATCGCGAATGGCAGCATTTCCACCGCTACTGGATGAAACCCGTCAAAAAATCTTCTCATCACCCTACCTGAGGATGATTTATGAACCTAACCCAATCCCGTTCAACTGGGCGTTTTTTTTCCCTCCAGCAGGGCCAAGTCGGACAGTTTCTTTCCGATCGCGTCCTCCATGTGACAAAACCCTTCCAAAAGGCGACTGACTGCTACTACATCGGCTTTGATGAGCGTAAGCAAGCGATGCGGTTTATGCGACGTCTAGGCACGTCGGGCCAGGTTTTGAGCCTCCAGCGCGCCCAATATATGTCCCAGTCCTACGAAATTCAAATCACCTTAGATCGCACCATTGCCAGTGATTTGGCCCTCTGGGAACGCCTGAACATTCAGTAAATATAATTCAAGGGAGAATCGCCATGATCCAACATTTGATTCTGAATCTCAACCCCAACGCTAAGTTCGATTGGGAGCGCTGTACGCTTCATCATCCGATTACAGCCCAGCAGCCTTCTTTGCCAGAAATGATCGCCGGAGCAATCGATGCTGAGCCCGGTTCCTATTTGGTTTCAGTCAGTATCGAAGTTAAGGTCCTTGAACGGGCTGCCATGGATCAAGTTCCAGCTCGGTTAATTAGCAAGCTCGATCTGCCGCAACTGCCCGTATTAACTGAACTCGCTGCCTAATTAAAAACCCACCCACCAATCCCATGAGGTTTCCTATGCGCTTTACCCTTGTACAGTATCCCGCTGCGATCGCCCAAGCTGCCCAAGCCGTCAATGAGATCGATCACCGCATTGGCGAACTGAAGCAGCATATTACCAAACTAGACGGCAATGCCGAACTGGTTGTCGCCTTCGATACGAATCTGAAAAACGACAACCAGCGTAAGGCCCGCCGTTTTGAGGTTTTGCAAGTTAATCTGGAATATGAGCAGGCGATGAAATCGTTAAATCGACTGAGCACTGATCGCGCCAATGCCATGGCCATGCTAGAGCAGTTGCGCAATGAATTTAGTGCGATGAAGGTGGAAATGCGGTTGTCGATTGTCGATCGTCTAGCAGGTGTTGAATCGCGGGAATTGGTCGGTTTGTAATTCCAATGGTAGGGGCGCGTATCCCGCGCCCGCTGCCTATGAATCAAACCGATCAAGCCAAAAACAACTTGTATGCCGGATTTCCACTCTCATCCCAAAACGGGTACCCCAAGGTCTCCAAAAAAGCCTGCCAATCTGCCATCTCTGATGGTGGTACCTGGATCCCCAGCAAAATTCGGCCATAGTCTGACCCATGATTCCGATAGTGGAACAGACTAATATTCCAATTCGGACTCATTGAATGTAAAAACTGAATCAAGGCCCCAGGGCGCTCCGGAAACTCAAACCGATAGAGTAACTCATCCGCCGCCAAAATTGATCGCCCCCCCACCATATGCCGCAAATGGGTCTTGGCCAGCTCGTCATCAGTTAAATCGATCGCCCTAAATTCCTGGGCACCAAAGCGCTCCAATACCTCTACTGCGTCCGATCGCCTCGTAATCTGCAACCCCACAAAAATATGGGCCTGATCCGCCGCTGCTATCCGATAGTTGAATTCCGTGATGTTGCGATCGCCTAGACATTCGCAAAACCGTCGGAAACTTCCGCGTGCCTCCGGAATCGTCACCGCAAAAATTGCCTCGCGCCGCTCCCCAATCTCTGCCCGCTCTGCCACGAAGCGCAGGCGATCGAAATTCATGTTCGCCCCGCAGGCGATCGCCACGAGGTTTTCTCCTGTGATCCCTTCACGCTCTACGTAGGCCTTTGCTCCGGCTATAGCTAGGGCTCCTGCGGGCTCCAAAATTGATCTTGTATCCTCAAAGACATCCTTAATTGCCGCGCAGGTGGCATCGGTGTCTACCAGAATGATTTCGTCTACATATTCCTGGCATAGCCGAAATGTCTCCTCCCCGACATAGCGTACGGCCACACCGTCGGCAAACAAACCTACTGTCGGTAATCTGACCCGCTCTCCTTTTTTTAAAGACTGGGACATGGCATCTGCATCCACGGGTTCAACGCCGATGATTTTGATCGCTGGATAAAGTCGTTTGATGTAGGCGGCGACGCCTGAGATTAGACCGCCGCCGCCGATCGCTACAAACACCGCATGGATCGGCCCCTGACATTGGCGGAGAATTTCCATGCCGATGGTGCCCTGGCCGGCGATCACATCGGGATCATCAAAGGGATGAATAAACGTAAGATTCTTTTCCGTTTCTAATTGCTTCGCATGGGCATAGGCATCATCATAGGTGGTGCCAAACAACACCACTTCCCCGCCCCTTGCCTTTACGGCATCCACCTTCATCATGGGGGTCGTCGTCGGCATGACAATTAATGCCGTCGTCCCCAGGCGTTTGGCACCGAGGGCTACACCCTGGGCGTGGTTTCCGGCGGAGGCGGCGATTACGCCCCGCTGCAATACCTCGGGACTGAGCTTAGCCATCTTGTTGTAGGCCCCGCGCAGCTTGAAGGAAAAGACAGGTTGTAGATCCTCGCGCTTTAGCCACACCTGATTATTCAGACGCCTCGAAAGATTTGGCGCGATCTCTAAAGGTGACTCCTGGGCAACATCATAGACCTGGGCCTTCAAAATCCGTTCTAAATAATCAGTCGTCATGGGATATACATTGATTTCTGGCAGCAGGTCTTCTATTGTACCAGGGATATACAGACCCCTGACCCGGTCAGCCCATGCAGGTTCCTTCCCCCTTGACAAAAGTGTCGCCTTCATAGACGAGAAAAACTAGGAATTATTGACGACAACTTAAAATTTTAGGAAATCTTTCGTTTGCGGCGATCGAGTTGCCTAGCAGTGAAACCACCTTTATATCGAGGGTTTAGCGGTTTTAGAGCGATTGACAGCTCTGGTTTTTTTGGATAGAAGGAAAGACAGTATTGAAAGGTCAAATTTCGTAATTTTGCTTCTGGTGTGAGATGTTGCTAAACATAAAGCAATTGCTTAGAACAATAACAAAATTTGATCTTTACTGACTTTCTGTTCCCCTTCAAATAGACCCCCTTGGAACTATGCATGTGCTCCTTGACAAACTCGCTAAAGCTCGAAATCGCCATCTTTTGCTGGTAGATACGCTGTCGCTAACGGCTTCCAGCCTGGGATTACTGGCCGTCATCAAGGATGAATCTCCCTTGAATCATCCAATGTTGACGTTGAGCACCATTATAGGGCAACAGGATCTATTTCCTGTGCTTTTGCTCGTTGGCGTTAGTTTACTGCTGTTTCACTTCCGAGGCGTCTATCGCGTCTATTGGCGCTATGCCCGCCTAGATGACTTGATGCGATTGGCCCAGTTGGTCCCCATGGTGATGGCGGCTCAGCTTGTCGTCCTGACGCTCTATAACCAAGTGATGGCTGGCCAGGCGACGGGTAATCCTCTGTTGGAGGGACGTTTTGCCTTGCTGAATGGATTGATCGCCTGCTGTCTGATGATTTCGACACGCCTGATGCTGCCTTGGCTCGATCGCCAAACCCAAGACCTGCCCCCGGTCAACCAAGGCCAGCGTGCCCTGGTGATTGGGGCGGGGAGTGCGGGTACGGCCCTGGTCCTGGCCATGCAAAAAAATCCTCGATTGGGTTTTTATCCTGTGGCATTTTTAGATGATGATGCTGAAAAGCATGGTCTAGAAATTTGTGGTATTCCGGTCTTGGGCGATCGCAGCTATCTGGCCCAGGTGATTCGCGGCTCTGAAATCCAGCGGGTGGTGATTGCTATGCCCGTGGCTTCCGGTCAGGTGATTCGCGAACTGGCCCATGAGTGTACCCGCCTGGGGGTCCGGACGACGAGTCTACCGGGGGTGGCCGAACTGCTCAGCAGCAATCGTCGCCTGGACACGAGTTTGCGGGAGGTTCAGATTGAGGATTTGCTGCGCCGCGAACCGATTTCGACCGATACAGAGCAGGTCTTTCATCTGCTCAGAGGCAAACGAATTCTGATTACAGGGGCGGGAGGATCGATCGGCAGCGAACTCTGCCGCCAAATCCTGCAATGCCAGCCCGCTGCCATTATGATTCTCGGCAAGGGCGAAAATTCTGTGTTTGAGATTCAGCAGGAACTCCTCCAGCTTGAAAAAGAGCAGCTGATCGCGACGCTCAATCCCCGTGAACGCATCCAAACCTTCATTGCCGACATTCGGAATATCGATCGCCTGGATCTGGCCTTCCAGACCATCCAGCCCAATATTATTTTCCATGCTGCTGCCCATAAGCATGTGCCCCTGATGGAACACCATTCTCCGGAAGCCATCAGCAGCAATATTCAAGGCACCTGGAATCTGCTCAAAATGGCCGAGCGCTACGATGTTGGGCATCTGGTGATGATTTCCACCGACAAGGCTGTCCGACCGACTAGCGTCATGGGTGCCACCAAGCGGGTGGCCGAAATGCTCGTCCTCCATACGGCCAAACGCCTGAATAAGCCCTACGCGGTAGTGCGTTTTGGCAACGTGCTAGGCAGTCGTGGGAGTGTGATTCCTACCTTTAAGAAACAAATTGCCCGAGGGGGGCCGATCACGATCACCCATCCCGAGGTCAATCGTTTCTTCATGACTATCCCTGAGGCCGTCCAGCTTGTGCTTCAGGCTGCCGTGATTGGCAAAGGGGGTGAGGTGATGATGTTGAAAATGGGTGCGGCGGTCAAAATTGTCGATTTGGCGAAGGATTTGATTCGCTTATCGGGTTATGAAGTTGATAAAGAAATTCCGATTGTTTTCACCGGTCTACGCCCTGGGGAAAAGCTCTATGAGGAACTCTTCCTGCCCGGCGAGCATTACGATCCAACCGAACATGAAAAGATTCTGATCGCCCGAAACGCCAGTGCGTCTCTACCTAAAGATCTCCTCCTTACGGTGGAGGCGCTATGTCGCGCAGCTCGTGAAAATGATGTCATCACAATTCAGTCTCGTCTTCAGCAATTGGTCCTGGGTTACAAACCTGAGAAAATTCTGGAGAAAGCCGATCGGCGGATTTCTGCCTAGGTCTGGTGAATATGCGAGTTGAGGTGATTTGTCAGGGTGCGATTCGAAGGTTAAGACTGCTTTAAACCCATCATCAATAAAACGACAGCCCATCCAGTTTTTGGACATCCGCTCCAATGGTTAAGAAAATCTAAATAAAAACTGGAACAGATCGGTCGATTGAGTCAAGGCAGTCAAACGTTACAATCCATGCTTAACAAATCACTTCAAAGTCAATGCAAATTATCGTGCATCTTAGCCATGGCTTGATTCAGGTCAGCGAGCTTGCCCATAGACAACCCGACGAGGGGGTGTAGCTATGGGTACAGGACAATTGGGCCGCCTTGCGCGGTCTTGGCAGCAGCTCACCCGTGGGTCTACTGCTCGGCAGATTTTTGGGGCCGCTACGGTGGTGGCGGGCGTTACGCTTCTGGTGAAGGGGTTGGCGATCGCTAAGGAATTTACGATCGCTTGGCAGTTGGGCACGGGTGATGGGATTGATGCTTTTTTAATTGCCTTTTTGATCCCGGCCTTTGTGATCAATGTGGTGGCGAATTCCCTGAATGCGGCGCTGATGCCCACCTATATTCAGGTGCGCGAGCAGCAGGGTCGGGGCGCAGCGGGCAAACTTTTGGGAGGGGTCTGCTGGGTCAGCTTGGGTCTGCTGGGCCTATTGATGCTAGGCGTAGCGGGTTTGGCCCCCTGGTATCTGCCGAGGGTGGCGCCTGGGTTTGGGGCGGCGAAACTTCAGTTGACCCTGCATCTGCTGTGGGTGATGGTGCCCCTGATTGGCATTAACGGGATGGCGGTACTCTGGGGTGCGGTGCTGAATGCTGGGGAGCAGTTTGCGCTCGTGGCGATCGCCCCGCCTTGACCCCGATTGCGATGGTGGGCCTGCTGCTGGGTTGGCCCCAACTGCAGGGGTATGCCCTGGCGGTGGGGTTGGTGGTGGGGGCGGTTTTGGAGTTGGGGCTGATTGCGGTGAGTTTGCGGCGGCAACGTTTGGCGATTCGGCCACGTTGGACGGGCTGGTCCCCGGAGTTGCGTCAGGTGGCGGGGCAGTTTTTTCCGGTGATGGCTGGGGCCTGTGTGTTTGCGAGCAGTGAATTGATTGATCAATCCATGGCCTCCCAGTTGCCCGCTGGGTCTGTGGCGGCCTTGGGCTATGGCAATAAGATGGTGTCCCTGCCGTTGACGCTGATGACGACGGCGATCGGCACCGCTGTGATGCCCTATTTTTCCCAACTAATTGGCCAAAATAAGTGGTCGGAGCTGCACCAGTTGCTCCGGCAGATGTTGCCGCGAATTTTTGGGGTGCCTTGGCCCTGGCGGGGGGATTGGCTCTGTTGTCGGTGCCGATCGTTCGATTGCTCTTTCAGCATGGGGCTTTTACGGCGAAGGATACGGCGGCGGTGGCCCAAGTTCAGGCGGCCTTTGCGCTGCAGATTCCCTTTCATCTGTGCGGCATTATTACCGTGCGGCTGCTTTCTGCGGCCAAGGCGAATCAAGTGATGTTGTATAGCGCCTTGATTAGTTTGACCGTCAATGTGGTGTTGAATCTTCTATTTATGCGCTGGTGGGGTGTGGCGGGTATCGCGCTATCCACTAGCTGTGTCTATATTGTTTCCGCCTGTTTTCTTTGGTGGTCTTGGCGCCATGTTTCCAAGAGTGCTTTCAAGAGTGCTTCCAAGAGTGTTTCCAAGAGGTGTTCCCATGATTAATCAGTTTCGATCCCAGCGCATTACCTTTGTGATTTGCTCCCTGCGGCCAGGGGGAGCGGAGCAGGTGATCGCCCGTATGGCTGCCTATTGGGTGGATAAGGGGTGGGATATTACGATTTTGACCCTGGATAATGCCACGGGTGAAGATATTGTTCCCTTAGATGGGCGGGTGAATCACCAGGCGCTGGATGCGGTGGGCCAATCGCCTGATTTGGTCAGTGCTTTGAGGCAAAACTTCGATCGCGTCCAACGTTTGCGTCGGGCCATTTTGGCCAGTCGGCCCGATGCGGTGATTAGTTTTATTGAGATGACCAATGTGCTGACTCGGTTGGCCACGCTGGGATTGGGGATTCCGGTGATTTTGTCGGAGCGATCGAATCCGGCCCTAGAGCCCGTGGAGCGGACTTGGGAAATGCTGCGGCAGTGGCTGTACCCAGGGGCGGATGCGATCGTGTTTCAGACGGCCCGCGCCCAGGCCCATTTTTCGCAGCGGATTCAGGCGCGATCGCGGGTGATTCCTAACCCGGTGTTGCCGCCGACGTATCCGACTCGCCCTAAACCTAAAAATGAACCCAAACTCGTTTTAGGACTGGGTCGTTTAATCCAGCGTAAGGGCCATGACCTATTGATGAACGCCTTTGCCCTGGCAGCTGCGACCGACATGACTGGGAACTGCAAATTGTTGGGGAAGGGGAAGCGCGTCCCGAGTTGGAAGCGCTTAGGGATTCCCTTGTGGCGCAAAACCCTAGTTTGCGATCGCGCATTCATCTGCCTGGGGCGGTCACCCATGGCGGAGAGGTTTTGGCGACGGCGGATCTGTTTGTGTTGAGTTCCTATTTTGAGGGCTTGCCTAATGCATTGTGCGAGGCCATGGCCCAGGGTTTGCCAGTGATTTCCACGGACTGTCCCAATGGGCCGAGGGAAATGATCGCCTCGGGCATTGATGGTCTCTTGGTGCCCATGGGTGATGTGGGTGCCTTGAGTCATCAGCTCAAACAGCTCATGGCTCAACCGGAGTACCGTCGTCAATTGGGCCAGAATGCCAATCAGATCCTTAATCGCTGCGGCGTGGAGAATATTATGACTCAGTGGGAAAATACCGTTATGGCGGTCCAGCGCGATCGCCGTTTGGTCTTTCTAATTCGCGATCTCAATGTCGGCGGTGCCCAAACTCAATTGGTGGCGCTGGCGATCGGCATGGCGGCGGCGGGCTATGCTGTGACGGTGCTACATTTCTATGCCGATGGGGTGATGCTCAAACCCCTACAGGCGGCGGGGATTCCTACGGTCTGTCTGAATAAGCGCAGTCGCTGGCACCTGTGGGACTTTGGCAAACTTGATTGCCACCCTGCGTCGCCTGGATGCGCCTGTGATTCATGGCTACCTGGGGGATGCCAATCTGATGCTGGCGCTGTTGAAACCGCTGTTTCCCAGGACCAAAATTGTCTGGGGCGTGCGGGATGCGGATGCGGCGCCTGGACTTTATGGGTGGGTGGGCTATGTTTTGACGGCCTTGGAACGGGTGCTGGCCCATGCGGCTGACTTAATTATCTTCAATTCCCAGGCGGGGAAAACCCACTATCTGACCCAGGGGTTTCCCGAAAAGAAACTGCGGGTGATTCCCAATGGCATTGATGTGCAGCGGTTTCAGCCCGATCGAGCCGCTGGGGTTGCTATACGCGAGGCCTGGGAGGTCAAGCCAGAGGAAATTCTAATTGGTATGGTTGGTCGGTTTGATCCGCGTAAGGATCATCCTACGTTTCTGCGGGCGGCGGCGACCTTGACCGATCGCTATCCCCAGGTGCGGTTTGTCTGTATGGGCCATGGTCCGGCTGAATATTTGGCAGGGCTGCAAACGCTGAGTGCGGAATTGGGGTTGGGCGATCGGTTGATTTGGAGTCCGGCGCGTCAGGATATGCCTGCGGTGCAAAATGCCCTGGATATTGCGGTGCTGGCTTCCTATACCGAAGGGTTTCCGAATGTGGTGGGCGAGGCGATGGCCTGTGATGTGCCCTGTGTGGTGACGGATGTGGGGGATGCGGCTTGGATCGTGGGGGATCAGGGGGAGGTGGTGCCGCCTCGGGACGCCGCTGCCTTGGCTGCTGCCCTGGGGCGCCAGGTGAGTGCTCACTTGGCTGAAACGGTGCCACCGCCTTTGCGCGATCGGATTGTGGAGGAATTTTCGATCGATCGGTTGGTCGATCGGACGGCCCAAGCTCTGTTCTCCTAGACCCTCACTGCTATGTATCCCACACCTGATGCTACCCCTTGGACCTGGCAAGAGCGCTACCACTGCTTTCTGGCGGTGTTGGCCACGGCGATTTTTTTCACGGATCTCGATACCTATGTCTATTGGGCGGCGGTTTCTCCCCTGCCGCCGATTACTTGGATTTATCTGTTCTGTGTGCTCGCGCTGCCGCTGATCTTGGCTTCTCCCTACCGCTGTCTTTCCAAGCCTTTGATGATTTGGGGGGCTGGCTATTTGTTGTTGAGTCTGGGGGCCTATGTGACCTTCGGTACAGGCAATGAATTAGAGGTGCAGGAATTGCGCACTCGCTTTTTATCGACGATTTTTATCGTTGTGATGATGGCGATTTTCTCTAGTCAGTCACGGGTTCATCGCTGGGTGCGCTGGACTATTGTGATTGCCACCTGTATGGCTGTGTTTAACAATATTTTGGGGGCCAGTGACCCCATGTTGTTTGGTGATTCTGGGGTGGTGGGGCGGGCGGGCGGGTTTTATGTGAATCCCAATAAGGCGGGTATGGCCCTGATGCTGGGCATTGTGTTTGGCACAGGTGTCCTGCCGGGGGGATTGCGCATTCCCTTTATTCTGGCCTGTGGGGTGGGGGTCCTGCTGACCTTTTCGCGGGGCGCGATGCTGATTTGGATTTTGCTGGTGGGTTGGATGCTCTTTCGCAATCAAATTCCCCATAGGCATGGGATTGGCTGGTTTACCAGCTTAATGGTGGCGGGTCTGTTTACGGGGCTCCAGGGAGAGGAAATTATTCGCAATTTTAATCTTCCGCCCCAGCTAATCGAGCGTCTGGAATGGTTTAAAAATCCCCTAGAGAACAAAGGCGACTCCGAGGGGTCCTCTGGAGCCCGGCAGGAAATGGCTGAAAATGCCTGGGATATGTTTTTACAGCGGCCCTTCACAGGCCATGGTGTGGGTTCTACGATTACCTGGAGTTTTCCGATTTCTACCCACAATATGTATCTCGCCAATATGGCAGACCATGGTTTGGTCGGGGCGCTACTGCTGCCGGGCCTAACCCTGGCGGTGGTCTGGGGTGCCAAGGGGATGGCCCAACGGCTTGTCCCTGCCCTGTCAGTCACCATGTTGATCTGGGGGATATTTAGCCATAATTTGCTAGATGAACGCTACATTTTGCTTTGCTTTGCTTTGATGGGCAGTATGACGATCGCTTCTCAAGCAACAGAACTGTCTCAAGTCAAGTCCGAGCCAGATTATTCTCTTTTACCAACTCAGGAATATCATGACTAAGATCAGAATTTTGTTTGTCACGACCGATTTGACCACGGGCGGTGCGGAGGTGATGCTGTACCGATTGCTGATGCGATTGGACAAGTCGCGGTTTGAGCCCGTTGTTCTTTCTCTGCTCGATGGTGGGGAATGGCAGTCGAGAGTCGAGGCCCTTGGGGTCAGGGTCCATTCCCTCGGAATGAAACGCGGTCTTCCTAATCCCAAGCAGGTTTGGCAACTGGTGCAATTGGTTAAGCGGATCTATCCCGATGTGATTCAGGGCTGGATGTACCATGGGAATATTGCTGCTTCACTGGCTGCCCTGGCCTTTCCCCGACCCGTGATCTGGTGTATTCAAAACACGACGGAACTGCAATACGAAAAACCCCTGACGGCGGCTTTAATCCGGGCCGGGAAGTTTTTCTCAAAGTTGACTGCCAGTATTGTCTATGTGTCCCATGGTGCCCAGCAGCAGCATGAATTGATGGGCTATTCGGCGAGCCAGGGCTGTGCGATCGCCAATGGCTGTGAAACCGATCGCTTTTTCCCCAATCCCTCGGCCCGTTTGGCGATTCGGATGGAATTGGGACTCGATCTTGATACGCCCCTGATTGGTCTGATGGCTCGCTTCCATCCGATGAAGGATCAGGCCACTTTTCTGACGGCGGCGGCCCATATGAATCGGCATTATCCAGAGGTTCATTATGTGATGGCGGGTAGCGATATTACGCCTGAAAATGCTGCCTTGATGGCGCAGATCGAGGCGCTGAACTTGGGCGATCGCGTCCATCTACTGGGTATTCGCCAAGATACCGATCGCATTGCGGCGGCGCTGGATCTCTTCTCATTATCCTCGGCCTATGGCGAGGCATTGCCGCTGGTGTTGGGTGAGGCGATGGCTTGCTGTACGCCCTGTGTTGCCACCGACGTGGGAGATTCTGCTCGGGTGATTGGCAATACGGGCCGGATTGTGCCGCCCCAGGACCCTGTAGCCTTGGCGAAGGCCTGGACAGAAATTCTCACGATGGAGCCTGGCGATCGGGCGGCCTTAGGTCAAGCGGCGCGCGATCGAATTATTGAGATGTTTGATATTGAGGCCGTTGTGGCGCAGTATGAGCGGCTTTATACCCAGGTTTTGACGGGGGAGGAATTTGATCCGAGGGCGATCGGTTTGGATTGTGCGCCTTCGCTCGGCATCTAGGGAGGCCCCCTAGCCCCCAAGTTTGGGGGGACAGGAATCGTTGGGTGGTCAAGTTTGCCCAGTTCAAAGTCCCCCAGAATTGGGGGATTTAGGGGGCGAGCGACCGCAGCGATAGTCAGATGAATCATAAATACTTCTTTTGGAGAACAAACCATGTGTGGAATTACAGGATTTTGGCAAGCGCCCGAGAAAGATCAAGCAACGCAGCAGAATATTTTGACTCACATGTCAGACCAGCTCTACCATCGCGGTCCTGATGCGGGCGGAACCTGGAGTGATCCGGAATCTGGGATTGGGTTGGGCCATCGTCGCCTATCGATCGTCGATCTTTCCCCCGGTGGCCATCAGCCGATGCATTCGAAGGGCGATCGCTATGCGCTGGTGTTCAATGGCGAAATTTATAACTACCAGGAGATTCGTCAGCAGTTGGAAAGCCTGGGGCATGGTGGTTGGCGAGGCACGTCCGATACGGAAGTGATGCTGGCGGCTTTTTCTCAGTGGGGAGTCGAAGGTGCCCTAGGGAAATTTAATGGCATGTTTGCCTTTGCGCTGTGGGACAAGCAGACTCGTAAATTATTCCTGAGCCGCGATCGCCTTGGTGAAAAACCCCTTTACTACGGCTGGTGCGGGAATACGTTGCTGTTTGGTTCTGAATTGAAGGCATTGAAGGCCCATCCGGAGTTTGATGCGGCGATCGATCGCAATGCTGTAACGCTGTTTTTGCGGTTTAACTATATTCCGGCGCCCCACTGTATTTATCAGGGGTTTTACAAACTGCCGCCGGGGACTGTGATCTGTTTTGAGGCGCCGCATCACCGGGCTGAGCCCGAGGCCTATTGGTCCTTTAAGGCTGTGGCGGAGGCGGGGATTGCTGCGCCTTGGGAGGGGAGCGATCAGGAGCGATCGCTGAGGTTTCTGATTTGCTCCAGGATGCGGTTAATCTGCGAATGGTGGCGGATGTGCCCGTAGGGGCATTTTTGTCGGGGGGAATTGACTCGTCGCTGATTGTGGCTTTGATGCAGCGCAGTAGTCAACGGCCTGTGAAGACTTTTTCGATTGGGTTTGCCGAGGGTGCGTTTAATGAGGCGGTCTATGCGAAGGAGGTTGCCCAGCATTTGGGTACTGATCATACGGAGCTGTATCTGTCGCCCCAGGATGCGATCGATGCATTGCCCCGCATGGCTTCCATGTATGATGAGCCCTTTGCCGATAGTTCCCAAATTCCAACGTTTTTAGTCTCTCAGTTGGCCCGGCAGCAGGTGACGGTCAGCCTTTCGGGGGATGGCGGGGACGAACTGTTTGGGGGCTACAGTCGCTATTTGGATGGGGAACGGATCTGGAACCGGATTGCGCCGATTCCCAGGGGACTGCGGCAAACCTCTGCCCGGATGCTGACCCAACTGTCGGCGGCCCAGTGGAATAAAGGGATAGCTCCGGTGCAGAGTTTTCTGCCAGCGGGCTTAAAACAACCGACACCGGGCGATCGCCTCCATCGGATTGCCGATGTGGTGGGGGTGGCGGATGGGCCGGCGCTTTATTTGGATTTGATGTCCCATTTTAAGCAGCCCGCGAGTCTGGTGCCCAATGCCCAGGAACCCCAGGATCTGTTTCGCGATCGCAGCCAGTGGGCTAGGGGAGCAGATTTTTCCCAGCATATGATGTACATGGATACCTTGACCTATTTGCCCGATGATATTTTGGTTAAGGTCGATCGTGCTGGGATGGCCGTGAGTTTGGAGGGGCGGATTCCTTTGCTCGATCATCGTTTGGTGGAATTGGCTTGGCGCTTGCCCATGCAGTACAAGATTCGGAATGGGGAAACCAAGTGGATTCTGCGGCAGGTGCTCGATCGGCATGTGCCCCGTCAGATGTTCGATCGGCCCAAGCAGGGCTTTGCCATTCCCATCGAGCAATGGCTCAAGGGTCCCCTGAAGGAATGGGCTGGGGATTTGCTGAATGTCGATCGAATCCGCCGGGAGGGGTTTTTGGATGCCGATCGAATTGGGCAACGCTGGGAGGATTATTTGGGCGATCGTCATAATTGTGCCTATGCCCTTTGGGATGTGCTGATGTTCCAAGCTTGGCTCGCGGAGGTCTAAGGATGAATTTTCTAATTTCATCTCATCCCTAAGATAGATCTCAGAATGGATTTCCCTTCTAGGATCTATGCTTTTAGATAGAGGAATTAAGAAAGCATCTTTTGCACAATAGAAGAGTCAGTGAAGTTTGTGCAAATAAAACGACGCTGACAATTCAAAACCCAATTAAATACTTTCCGTTCTTGGATTCTTGTCCAATCGCTACGAAGATCGCCTGTCTGCTTTAGTGTCTGTTTTAAATCTGTTTTCAAAATCCATTTGAATGTGGGGGCGGAGGAATGATCATGGGGCGCATCGTTTGTTTAAGCAAATTATTGCTAGCTTCCATTGTCCTAATGGGCTGCCGTCACTCCTTCCGCCCAAAATTCGTCTATACCTCAAGCTGCGGATAGTATGACTAGCTTAGCACCTCTTTCTTGGGTCGTACCCAGCACTACCCGCATTGGCCTGATGGATCGCCCCGGTACGGTTTTGACCGCTGATATTGCCGCTGCCCGAGGTGAATCTGAGGGGTTTCAAATTGGGATTCGCAGTGGGGCTTCGGCGCCGCTGAGTAATGTCAATGTGGAGGTCTCGGATCTGCTTGGTCCCCATAGTGCCAAGATTAGCAAGGCTGACATCACGCTTTATCGCGAACAGTTTGTCAGGGTGGATAATCCGACCAAAACTGCTGCGGATAGTGCTAATCCTTCCCTTGGGGCCAATTGGTATGCGGATGGGCTAATTCCCTTTACCCATCCCATCACCAAGCAACCCCTGTCCGGTAATCGGCTGGATGCGGCGCCTTTTTCGGTGACCCTGGGGAGTAATCAGGTGGTGTGGGTAGATGTCTACGTGCCCCGTGATACGCCCGCCGGGGTCTACAAAGGGCAATATACGGTTAGTAGTGATCAAGGCAACAGCATCGGCGAAATTAGCCTCCGGGTCTGGGACTTTGAAATACCCCTCCAGCCTAGCCTTAATTCAGCTTTTACATTTTGGCAGGATGGCAGCCTGGCGGCGGCCTCAGAGCTGGTTCGCCATCGCCTGATGCCCGGCAATACGCTGCAACCTCGCCAGGAGGAGGCCCTGCTTAAGCTGGGCTTAAATACGACCCGCTTGGTGTTTGACGGTGGGGCTGATGTGAACAACCCCATGTTAAAGCCCCTGCCGGATCTAGCTGACCTGACTGCCGATCGAGATAGTCGTAGCAGTAAAGCGCTTCGCTATATCTATTTGGCCGATGAGGTGGGGAATTATCCGCAACTCTTTGATGAGTTGAAGCAATGGAGTCGCCTGGCGGATGCCGCTAGTTTATCGACCTTAGTCACGATGGCGCCGACCCCGGAGCTGTTTGACAATGGCAATGGTAAATCGGCGGTGGATATCTGGGTGGTGACGCCGGAGCTGTACGATCAGTCGCCTGCCAATGTGCAGGCGGCCCTAAATAATGGCGATCGCGTCTGGTCCTATAATGCCTTGGCTCCCGATGACTATTCCCCTAAATGGCAAATTGACTTTGACCCAATTAATTTCCGGATTCAACCGGGATTTATCAACCAAAGTCTGGGTCTATCAGGATTGCTCTACTGGCGGGTGGACCTTTGGACCAATGATCCTTGGAATAATGTGCAGACGACCCTTGTGGATAATCTGCCCTTTCCAGGGGAAGGTATGCTGGTCTATCCCGGTGCGGATGTGGGGGTGCGGGGGGTCGTCCCTTCCATGCGGCTGAAATGGCTGCGGGATGGGGTAGATGACTATGACTACATTGAGTTACTTAAACAAGCCGGGCAGCCTGATCTGGCCCTAGAACTCAGTCGTCAAATTGGTCCAGACTGGCGCAATTGGAACCGCGATCCCCAGGAACTTGAAAAGGTGCGTCGAAGGATTGGCGAAGAATTGGAGAAAATTACCCTGGCTGAAATAGCAGGCAGTTTTAATCTAGCCAGTCTTGACTCCGAGTTGGATCAAGCTGGCGCTCCAGAGGAAATAGCCGCAGAGGCAATAGCTGCAGAGGCAACAGCCCCTATGGAGGTTACTGATCCCGACCCTGACGTAGGTCCGATGGTCGTCTAGCGCTACACCGCTTAAATCGATTTGCTCATGGGCTATTCAATTAGCCTGTCTATTCCGTTTGTGCTCATTAATCTAGGATTTTAACATGAATACTCAACTTTCAAAAATCAAACTGACGGATGCAACGCCAGTTAGTATTAGCAATGTCAAAGTTGCTGTAATTGGTCTCGGTTATGTCGGCCTACCGGTGGCCCTAGAATTTGCTAATAAATTCTCCAATACTGTGGGCTTTGACATCAACGTCCAAAAGGTCACCCAACTCAACGATGGCATCGATGTTACGGGTGAAGTTTCTGAAGAGATTTTGAAAAATACGCTGCTGAACATTTCCTGCGATCCCTCGGATTTGATGGACTGTAACTTCTTTGTGGTTGCCGTCCCCACCCCGGTGGATAAGCACCATCGCCCTGATTTAACGCCCCTAATTAAGGCCTCGGAATTCATTGGCAAAGTGTTGAGCAAAGGTGCGATCGTCGTCTATGAATCCACCGTCTATCCAGGCGTCACCGAAGAGGTCTGTGGTCCGATTTTGGAAAAGGTTTCGGGCCTGAGGCAAAGCGTCGATTTCAAACTGGGTTATTCCCCCGAGCGGATTAACCCTGGTGATAAAGAGCACACGCTCACCAAGATTGTTAAGGTCGTCTCCGGTGAAGATGCAGTGACACTCGATCGCGTCGCCGAAGTCTATGGCGCCATCGTGGATGCAGGTGTCTACCGCGCGCAATCGATCAAGGTGGCTGAAATGGCCAAGGCGATCGAGAACACCCAGCGGGATTTGAATATTGCTTTGATGAATGAAATTGCTTTGATTTGCGATCGCATGGATATCCGTACGCTCGATGTGCTAGAAGCTGCGGGTACTAAGTGGAACTTCCTGCCCTTCCGTCCAGGCCTGGTGGGCGGCCATTGCATTGGTGTTGATCCCTACTATCTGACCACAAAAGCTGAAGAATTAGGCTATTACCCCGAGGTGGTCTTGGCAGGGCGACGGATTAATGACAATATGGGACCATACCTTGCCCAGCGGATGGTAAAGCTTCTCGTCGGTGCCAATGTGGCGATCAAACGTGCTCGCATTGGTATTCTCGGTCTCACCTTTAAAGAGAACGTTCCTGATGTTCGTAACAGCCGAGTGCCTGACATTGTTAAGGAACTCAAACAGTTTGGCCTGACGCCGATTATTCATGATCCCCTTGCCGATCGCGTCGAGACCTTGCATGAATACGGTTTGGAGCTGGTGGATTGGGATGCCCTCAATGACCTTGATGGTGTGATCATCGCGGTCAATCACCAGCAATACCTGGATATGGAAGTGAAGGAGCTCCTGAAGGGTCTACGCATCGGTGGTGTGGTCCTGGATGTCAAGTCCATGCTCGATCCCACCCTGATGAGCCAGACGGTTCACTATGCCAGTTTATAGGTTTACAAAGCTATGTAAACTGCACATTGCTTCTCAACCCCCCGCTTCATAACTCTTACCCCCTATCCATCCCCCTAGTACCATGACTAAAATTCTCGTCACAGGCTGCGCCGGATTCATCGGATTTCACCTAGCTAAGCGTCTGCTTGAACGGGGCGATCGCGTTGTCGGGCTCGATAATCTGAATGACTACTATGATGTCCGGCTGAAGCATGATCGGCTCAAGCAACTCAAGACCTATGCCGACTTTAAGTTCTGCCAGATGGAACTTGGGGACCGCGACGGTGTGGCCCGATTGTTTGAAGTTGAGCGCTTCGATCGGGTGGTGAATTTGGCGGCCCAGGCAGGCGTACGCTATTCCCTTACCAATCCCCATGCCTATGTCGATAGTAATCTGGTTGGATTTATCAACATACTCGAAGGCTGTCGCCATAATGGAATTGAGCATTTGGTCTATGCTTCCTCCAGTTCGGTCTATGGGGCAAATACGCTGATGCCTTTCTCGATTCACCATAATGTGGATCATCCGGTGAGTCTCTATGCTGCCACAAAAAAAGCCAATGAGCTAATGGCCCATACCTATAGCCATCTCTACGATCTGCCGACCACGGGACTGCGCTTCTTCACCGTGTATGGTCCCTGGGGACGGCCTGACATGGCTTTGTTCCTGTTCACTAAGGCGATCTTGGAAGGTAAGCCGATCGATGTGTTCAACTATGGTGAAATGCAGCGGGATTTCACCTATATCGATGACATCATCGAGGGTGTTGTCCGTGTGCTGGACAACAGGGCTAAGGGGAACGGCGACTGGAAGAGCGATCGCCCCGATCCCGGTACCAGCCGTGCCCCCTACAAATCTACAACATTGGCAACAATAATCCCGTGCAGTTGATGCATTTTATCAACGTACTGGAAAAGCACCTGGGCAAAACTGCTGAAAAACGATTGCTGCCAATGCAGCCCGGTGATGTGCCTGCCACCTACGCCGATGTGGACGATTTGATTAAAGATGTCGGCTTCAAACCTGCCACTTCGGTGGAAACCGGGATCGCCCGTTTCGTCGAATGGTATCAGAAATATTATAGTCCGACTTTGGTCAACAGCCAACGCTAAGGGCTTGTCAGCACTACCGCAACAAGATGATGTTCCCTCTACTTACAATGCCGCCTATTGCTCGCTAGGTGAATAACCGGGCAATAGGTCCCAGGAGATGCCCATGCAAAATCTACAGACCCATCCTGCGCAACGGACTCAAGTTCTTTCTAGCTCGCCGCGCAAACTTTTGATTGCTACGACGATCGCCCCTAGTCTGCGGGGATTCTTTATTCCTTTCGCTGAATATTTTAGGGCGCGGGGCTGGCAGGTGGATGGTATTGCCCAGGATGCCACCAGTTGCCCCCAATGTGTTGCCGCCTATGATCACGTCTGGGATATCCCTTGGTCTCGCAATCCCCTGGATGCTAAGAATCTTCTGCAAGCCCCCTCCCAGGTCCGAGAACTCCTCCGAGAGCACCAGTACGATCTGATCAATGTTTCGACGCCCGTAGCCTCCTTTGTGACCCGGATGGCCCTGAACCACTACCGGGATCAGGGGCGTGTTAAGGTGATTTATACGGCCCAGGGCTTCCATTTCTATAAAGGGGGCTCACCCTTGAAAAATGCGGCTTACCTGGCGATCGAAAAGGTGGCTGGGCAATGGACCGATCAGCTTGTGGTGGTCAACCGTGAAGATGAAATTGCTGCGCTGACGAATCATCTGATTCCTCAAAACAAGGTCCAGCGGATTCCCGGTACGGGGGTTAATTTTAATCGCTTCAACCCCGATGGCATTTCTGAGGTGCAAGTCGCCGCATTGCGTCAGGAATTGGGTTTGGGCGCGGGCGATCGCTTTTTCCTTTCGGTGGCCGAACTGATTCCGCGTAAACGGATCGATGATATTTTGCAGGCCTTTGCGAAGCTGGGCGATCCGACGGTCCATTTGGTACTAGCGGGTAAGGGCGAACTCCTCGATCCCTTGCAGGCGCAGGCGATTCACCTGGGGATTTCGGCCAATGTGCATTTTCTGGGGCAGCGATCGGATATTCCGGTTCTGCTTAAGGCGGCTAGCGCGCTTGTGCTTGTTTCCCAGCATGAAGGGTTGCCCAATTGCATCATTGAGGCGCTTTATTCCCAGACACCAGTGATCGGGAGTGATATTCGAGGCACCCGTGATCTGCTTCAGGGGGGGAGCGGTCTGCTGGTGGGGCTTGGGGAAATTGCCAGCTTGACTGAGTCAATGCGCTGGGTTTTGAATAATCCTCAAGAGGCTGAAGTGATGGCGCGCCAAGGCCGTCGTGGGGTTCTTGACTATGGTATTCCTGAAGTTTTGCAGCAGTATGAAGCACTTTACCAAACTGTCCTAGGAGAAATAGCATGAATAGTTTATCCCTGAATGAATCTTTCAGTTTGTCCCAGCAAATTGAGCGCGATCGCCTCCGTCATATTAGTCTTGGAATTAAATCTCTGGTCGATCGCGCGGTTGCTTTAGTGGCACTTTTGTTATTGTCTCCTGTGTTGGTGGTGGTAGCGATCGCTATTTACCTTCAGATTGGTTCTCCGATTGTATTCTGCCAGTTGCGTCCGGGCAAACAGGAGCGTTTGTTTGCGTTCTATAAGTTTCGGACGATGACGAGTGCCTGCGGGGCGGATGGTCGGTTGTTGCCGGATGCCGATCGGATGACACCGATTGGTGAGTTTCTGCGTCGGACGAGTTTGGATGAGCTGCCCCAATTGTGGAATGTGGTGCGGGGGGATATGAGTATTGTGGGGCCGCGTCCGCTGTTGGTGCAATATCTCAATCGCTATAGTCCGGAGCAGGCGCAGCGCCATGCGGTTAAGCCTGGGATTACAGGGCTGGCACAGGTGCGGGGTCGCAATAGTCTGAGTTGGGAGAAGCGGTTTGAGCATGATGTTTGGTATATTCAGAATTGGAGTCTCTGGTTGGATTGCCAAATTTTGATGGAGACTGTCCTAAAGGTGATCCGCAAGGAAGGCATTTCCCAGGAGGGGTATGCGACCTGTGAGGAATTTATTGGTACGATTCAGGGTACGGATTAAATTTTCGTTGATGCGATGATGGTGTGATGCCATCATCGCATTCGGTTATAAACCAATTGTTCAATTTTCCTATAACATCAGGTATCCCCATGGCAGATACAGAAGTTTTGTTAAAACAAGGTCTCACGCCTGAGCAGATCGCTCTGCTCCCAAGCGAGGAGGACGTACTGTTCTATGAGACCCATGGTTGGTTTCAGACGCCGGAGGTGATTCCCCACGATTGGATCGATCGCGCCGTCGAAGCCATGCATCACTATCACACAGGGGCGCGGGACTGGCCCATGCCGATGACTTCCGGCTTTACGGATTGGCAGCCGGGGAACAAAACGGCGGTGCGGAATAATGAGTTTGTTTCTCTACAGAACAAGGTGCTGAGGGAATTTGCCCTGCAGCCGATGATTGGTGCGATCGCGGCCCGGTTGGCCCGGAGCCAGGAGATTCGGCTGTTGGATGACCAGTTGGTGTTCAAGCCGCCGACGCCAGCAGACCACCATAGTGCCGTGGGTTGGCATGCCGATGCGGCCTACTGGTCCACCTGTAGTTCTAATCGGTTGCTGACGGCTTGGATCCCATTCCATGATTGTGATGTAGAATTGGGGCCGTTGGTGGCGATCGATCGCAGTAACCATTGGCGGGGCACGGAAAATGCTCGCCATTTTAATCAGACAGACCTATCGATTTATGAAGCTGAGCTGGCCCGAGAACAAAAAGAAATCGTTAAGATTCCCATGACTCTTAGGAAAGGGCAGGTAAGTTTTCATCATTGCTGGACGATCCATGGCAGCTACCCCAATTGGGAAATCAGCCGCGATCGGCCTTGGCATTACATCTCCAGGATGGTGATAATCACTATCGTCCCTTTTGGAATGCTAAGGGGGATCCTGTGCATATTTTTGATGAACAGGTCTGCCGTAAGCTACCCAATGGAGAGCCGGATTTCAGTGATCCTTGGGCGTTTCCTACAATCTGGTCTGAGTTGTGGTCTGAGTCGTAGCTAAAGGAGAACTATGGTGGATCTACAAATCCTACATCCCGAACGCGATCGATCGCGCTGGAATGAGGTCTTGAGTCAGCTGCGCTACGATGCCTATCATTTGCCGGAGTACGTCCAGCTAGAGGCGATTCGGATGCAGTCTGAGGCGGAGGCGATTGTGGTGGCCGATGGCGATCGGGTAATGTTTTTGCCCTATCTGGTGCGATCTTGCTGTGAGCTATTTCCCGATGTCGAAGATACGGAAAACACCTTTGATGTGATTTCGCCCTATGGCTATCCTGGGGTTTTGACCAGTACGACGGATGGGACGTTTATCCGGGGGGCTTGGGAGGCTTTGAAGGGGGGCTTGGGCGATCGGGGGATCTGTGCGGCCTTTTTGAGATTGCATCCGATGCTGAGTGAGGCCTTTGTGCAGGCATTGCCGGAGACGGAGTGGGTGGCTAATGGGAAGACGGTTTCTGTGGATTTGATGATCACGGAGCAGGAGCTTTGGGCACACACACGTAAGGGGCATCAAAGCACGATTAATAAAACAAAGCGCTTGGGGTTTGAGCATCGGATTGTGCCTGCGAAGGAAAACTTCGATCTCTTTTGGTCGGTGTATAAGGAAACCATGGATCGGGTTTCGGCCCAGCAGGCCTATTATTTCAATGGGGACTATTTCGATCGACTGCTGAATATGGATCGCCATATGCAGTTGTGTCTGACGGAGCTGGAGGGCGATCTGGCCGCTGCTTGCCTGTTTTTTGAATGCAATGGCATTGTGCAAATGCATTTGGGTGGCACGAAGAGTGAATATATGTCGCAGTCGCCGTTTAATGGGTTGATTGACTATGTGCGCTATTGGGCCAAGGCTCGCGGGAATGAGTTTTTGCATCTAGGTGGTGGGATTGGCGGATCGACCGAAGATAGCCTGTTTAAGTTCAAGTCTGGGTTCTCCCGTCAGCAGCATGACTTCTATACGGTGCGCTGCATTGTCGATCCGGTGCAATACCAAACCCTCGTTGAGCGCCGCGCTCAGGCGATCGGCCAAACCAGCCATGCTTTAATCCAAGGCCATTTCTTCCCGGCCTATCGTGCTTCTGCCATTGCAGCCTAATTTTTTACAAAACCCCTATGAATTCTCCAATTTTTCTTTCGTCGCCCCACATGGGCAATACCGAGCAGCAGTACGTTAAGGATGCTTTCGATACGAACTGGATCGCGCCCCTAGGTCCCAATGTAGATGGGTTTGAAACGGAGTTTGCGGAGCTGGTCGGCAGTGATTATGCGGCGGCTACCGTTTCAGGAACCGCTGCGTTGCATATGGCCCTGCGGCTGGTGGGCGTGGGTGAAGGTGACGAGGTGCTATGTTCCAGTCTGACCTTTATTGCTACGGCGACTCCAATTCTCTACCAGGGGGCAAAACCTGTCTTTATTGATAGCGATCGCAGCTCTTGGAATATGGACCCTGAGCTGTTGGTGGCTGAAATTGAGAAGCGGGCAAAGCAAAACCGTCTGCCGAAGGCGGTGGTGGTGGTCCATCTCTATGGTCAGAGTGCGGATTTAGATCCGATGATTGAGATTTGCGATCGCTACGAAATCCCGTTGATTGAGGATGCGGCGGAGGCTTTGGGGGCTGACTATAAGGGACGGATGCCAGGGACCCTTGGACGCTGTGGGATTTACTCGTTTAATGGCAACAAGATCATTACCACATCGGGTGGGGGCATGTTGGTTTCTAATGATGAATTGTTGATTGCCAAATCACGGTTTCTCGCGACCCAGGCCCGTGATCCGGCGCCCCACTATCAGCATTCGGAGTATGGCTATAACTATCGTATGAGCAATGTGCTGGCGGGGATTGGTCGGGGGCAGATTCAGGTTTTGGGCGATCGCGTTGAGGCCCGGCGGCGGAATTTTGAACGCTATCAGGCCGCGCTGGGGGATTTCCCTGGGATTGAATTTATGCCTGAGGCGGCGTTTGGGCGTGCTACCCGGTGGTTGACGGCCTTGACCATCGATCCTGAATGGTTTGGTGTGGATCGCGAAACCATCCGGCTCTCCCTGGCGGCAAAACAGATAGAAGCTCGTCCGGTGTGGAAACCGCTGCATCTTCAGCCGTTGTTTGACAATTGCGAAAGGGTTGGGGGGAAGGTGTCGGAGGATCTGTTCGAGCGGGGGCTCTGTCTGCCGTCGGGGGTCTAATCTGACGGAGCAGGAAGTCGATCGGGTGATTGAGGCGATTTTTGGACTGTCAGGCGGGGGCAGTGGAGCGATCGGGGTGTCGGCTTAGGGGGATGGGGGGTGGGAGTAGCGCGTTTTGGGGCAGAATAGTGGTGTGAAACTATACTGAACAACCCATGTCTAGCAATGTAGCTCCGCTGAAAGATGGCATTCTGCGATGGCAGCCCCTTTTGGGATTGGCGACTCTCCAAGCTGCTATCACCCTGCTGTGGGTTGTGTATAATGCCTATCTGGTGCAGCTCTTGGGTCGCTTTGGGTTTCCGCCGATTTGGGCGATCTATTTGCTGGTGATTGAGAGTTTGGTGAGTGTATTTTTGGAGCCCATTATGGGTGGGCTGTCCGATCGCCCACATTCATCTGGCCCGGCTCAACGGCAACTGCTCGATCGATTTCCGATGATTGCGATCGGTGTGTTTTTCACTGCTATATTCAGCCTGGCTATTCCGTTGGTTGCCATGGGCAGTGGTCTCCAAACTGTTGCTGCCTGGATCTTGCCCTGTCTGATCGTGGCCTGGGCGTTTTGTATGAGTATTTTTCAGAGTCCAGCGATGGCGCTGATTGGGCAGTATGCTGGTGAGACGAGGCTGCCCCAAGCCACTAGTGTGCTGATGCTATTTTCAGTGGTTGTGCGGGTTTTTAGTGCTTCAGCGACGGAATTTATTCTGAGGCTTGGTCCGATCGTTGCCTTTGGGCTTGCCTCTGGCAGTCTACTCGTCGCACTCTTTCTCCTCCGCTGGCTGCACCCGACATCAAGCCACGCTGATCAAATGGGACAAACCACTAGTCATTTACCGATTGCACGCCTTGCGTTAGTGTTTTTTGTGGGCTGTGGTATCGGGCTGACGGGGCGATCGATTGGTGCAACCCTGGGTGGTAAGTTCTTGATGCCGGGGGTGAGTTTAATGTTGGTTTGGTTCTTGGCTCAGACGGCGGTGATGATTCCGGCGGGTTGGGGGCTGGAACGTTGGGGGCTGAAGCGGGTGTTGCTTGGGAGTCTGGGGCTGGTGGGATTGGTGCTGGTGACGATCGCGCGCCATGGGGATTCGCCTTGGTTGGTGGTGTTTACCTTGATGCTTGGCGTGGCTCAAAGTTTTATTCTTAGCGGTACTTTTCCCTTTGCGCTGAATCAGGTGCCAGAGAATCGATCGGGCCTAGGCATTGGTATGTACTTCAGTGGTGCTGCGACAGCCGGGGCGTTGTTTGGGCTGGTGGTGCAATTTATGGGTAAGCCTAGCCCACAGCAGGCGGCTTGGCTTGGGGCCTTAGGGATGGGGATGGCGATCGCTGGGGTTGTGGCTAGTTTGCGGGGCGATCGATCGGCTAAAGTAATGGCGGAATAGGTTGCAGCGCAGGGTGGCGCGATTGTCGTTGACAATGATTACGCCTCGATTTTGTAGGGGGTTGCGCAGGGGGGGGGCGATGGCGATCGGGTCTGGGGATTGGGCGATGGTCTGGACTATGGGAAGGAGTTGGTGGTGAGTTAGGGTGCGGTGGAGTTTTGTGAGGTAGGGGTGGTAGAGGGGATGGTTGGGGGTTAGGTCAGTGGGGCTGAGGGATTGTGTGGCTAGGGCATGGATGGTCAGATGGACTAGGAAGGGGAGGCCTCCTACGATCGCCATGATCTGTTCGGCCTCTGCGTTTGTCCAGTCGAGTTGGTAGGCTTTTGCTAGGGTGATGATTTCCTGGGGGGTAAATTCTGGGACTGTGATTAATTTCCCTACATTAAAGGGCGATTGGTTGATATCCAATGGCACAAGGGATTCGATGTTTTCGCTGGCGTATACTAGAATTGATCGAAAGTTGTGCCAGTTGCTGTCAGTTTTTGTTTTTTCATGCATTACACGTAGCAATGTGAAAAAGTCTTTTGCAACGGTCGGGTTTAGTAATAGGCGATCGAGTTTGTCAATACAAAGTGTGATGGGTTCTGGACATTTTGGCAGTAAGTAGCTTGAAAAACAATTCAAGCAAGCATTGCTGCTGCCAACGTATCCTAAATCAATTAAATCTTTGTATTTTTGAATTTCCTGGGACAGGCCGAGATTGAAGGCAATGTGACTGTAAAACCAGCCTAGAAAGGTGGTTGTGTCGGTGAGGTTTTCGTCTTGGAGTTCGCGGAGGGAGCAGTAGAGGGTTTTGTGACCGAGGTGATGGGCGCGATCGAGGATTCGGCGGGCGAGGGAGCTTTTGCCGAACTGTCGGGGGCCGCAAATTCGCAGGAGGGCGCTCTGGTATTCGATGCTGCTGTACCAGATTTCTTCCTGGGGCGATCGGCGAATGTAGTAGCTGGCTTCTATGGGGATCACGCCTTCTGGGGGTTCTGGGGGGAAGCTTGTTGTGGGTTTGGGTTCGCTGCCGGAGGCTGAGATTTCTAGCCAGTTGAGATCGAGGCAGTGGCAGAATTCACAAAAGTTATTTTTCGAGATCGGCATGCCTCGGCGAAATTTGCCTGCTGTTGCGGCGGTGACACCAATTTCGTTGGCAAGATCTGCGTTGGTGAGGAATCCTCGACGCTTGATGACGGTCTCAATCAGCGGTAGGCAGCTTTCTTTGACTCTGAGTCCGATCATCATGGGTCGCACCACTCCAGATTTTCTTATATACTCCTACCACATCTTTATCGGCTGGGGGAAGCTATGCAAGTTCTTGGTTAGTTGGATTGGGCGATTGCATGTATTATGTCGAGTTGGAAATTGATGGGGTATTTTTGCCGCCATCGGGGACAAAAGGTGTTGTTTTCTTTTCAGAGGTGCAGTTTCAACTGGATAAGAAGCTGTATGAGCGTTTGTGGAGTGAGTCTTCGCGGTACTTCTACCAGAATTGTACAAGGTTTTCGGACTGGCAGGCGGTGGTGATTTATCCGAGTCGGAGTATGGAGCAGAAGAATGTGCATGCTCATCGATCGCTTCTAAACGGTGGGCAGGTGCATCGGGTGTATCTGAATGAGTTAGGGGACGTGGAGACTTTGCCTCTGGGGCTGGCGGTAATGGTACTGACGACAAAGACGCAGCGGCAGATGCCGAGGGTGGCAAAGGCCTTGTTGGCACGCAATTGCCAAGAAGTTACCAATCCGACGGAGAGTCGCGCCATAATGGAAATGATCAGTACGATCGTGGTTTACAAATTTACACATTTGAGTCGGAAGGAGGTTGATGGGGTACCAACTTAAGACGGAATATAACCTTGCAGTCAATGTAGTAATAAGCACATAAGACGGGACCAAAAAATAGCTCCGTGGCATTGCCCAGAGCTAAATATCGTACCCTAAGGTATTCAACAA
>JAAUSA010000020.1 GCA_012031975.1 Alkalinema sp. RU_4_3
AGGCATTACAGGGGGTTCGATCGTCATGCTGAGCTCTTCCAACCTGCTTTAGCTGGTTTCAGCTATTAGCCTCGGGTTTTAACCCAAGGCGGGGCAGCAGCGCAGTGGGGGATTCGCCAACAGAATCATTCATTCGCGGTGCGTTTAGGCAGTAATCTAGCCTAACACCGTCCCTCCAGGACTCCGATCCGCCATGGGGATCTAGCTGGCGCGGGAATAGTCATCCTGGAAGCGCACGATGTCGTCTTCGCCAAGGTACTCACCGTTTTGGACCTCGATCAGCACCAGGGGGATCACCCCAGGATTTTCCAGGCGGTGGTTGGTGCATTGGGGTACATAGGTGGACTGGTTACTGGCGAGGGTAATCTCCTCATCGCCGCAGACCACCTTGGCGGTGCCAGAGACCACGATCCAATGCTCACTGCGGTGGTGGTGCATCTGCAAGCTCAGACGATGGCCCGGCTTCACTTCAATTCGCTTAATCTTGTAGCCGCGTGCCTCTTCGAGAATCGTGAAGGAACCCCAGGGGCGCAGTTCTGTGGCGGCGATCGTAACCACTTCCTGGGTCTTGACGGGCAGGGTAGCGACAGCGGGCATAACTTCTTGAGCTTGGGCCATGACTTCCTCTTCTTGGACAATAGAACTAGTGAGCATAGGGTGACGATCTTGTAGGTGAGCGACTTTCAGTTAGGTCTGGCAGTCGAGGTTTGGCGCGACTGACCTTTGAGCCTCACTAAACCTAGCAAAGCGTACAGGGACCATCCACCGCATTGCCCGCAAATTGCGAACATTTCACCAACTCTTTATAGGGCACTTTGTCCCTTCAAATTGCTTTTATCGTTACGACGATCCCAGGGAATATTTCCATGGGATCACCCAGCCCTAGGGCGTAAGGAACACACCGATCGCCTGGTGTACCCTCGCAGAACTACGGGGGGCGCGATCGAGGATCTGGCCGCCCAGGTAGAGGGTGGTGGAACTGCCGCCATCGAGGTTCAGGGCATCCACGCAGCCGAGCTGCTGCATTACCTGGGCAATCTCCCCGAGGGTGAGGCCTTTTCCTCCTCCCAGAGGTTGAGCGGCGACGATCAGGATATTCCCGGAGGCCGTACGTCCGATCGCACTCCGAGCGGCCCGTTCCTGGATGAAAGCGGGGCTAAACTTCTCGGCGGCGGCATCGAGTACGATCGCGCTGTTTTTGACCAACAACGGTCCCCCACCCACGAGTTGCGGCAGGTTGCCGACTTCCGAGGAGACCGTGGATTCGATCGTGGCCGAGGTGCCGGGCGTTAGGGTGCTGGCCAGGGTTCGGTTGGCGCGGGCGATCAGGACATTGCTGCTGGGAAGAAGGGTGAGATTGCTTCCGGCAGTGGGGAGTTCTGTCACAGTGCCGATTTTGTTGCCTTCTACGCTCAGGGCGATCTCGTTGTCGCTCAGGCTGCTGTAGGTTTTGCCCCATTCGCCGCTGTAGCGGGAGAGGCCCCCCTGGACGAAGGCGCTGTTGAAGAAGTTGATCGGTGTGCGTGTGGTGGGGGTGACCAGGGTTTCCTGGAGGGTGAGGCGATCGAAGCTGAAGCGGCCATTGTCGTCCCAGCCGATCGCACCCCGATTGAGTATGGGTCCCGATCGCCATTGGTTGTCCAGCTTGATCGCGCCCAAGGGGAGCTGGTTGTTGCGGTTGAAGTAGCCCCCGTTGATGGCGGCGACGGCTCCGGCTTGGTTTGCGGTGGTGGCGAGGGCGGCGGTGCCCGCGATTTCAGGGCCGTTGGGGATGACTGGGCGCAGGCGGAGCCCCGGTGTGCGTGGATCGAGTTCTAGCCATTGCAGGTTGATGGGTTGGGCGGCGAGGGCCACGGCCTGCTGTTTCCACCGAACGCCTGGTGCCCATTGAATTTCGCGGCTGGGCGAGGGGGCGTTGATGTCGAGGACGATGCGGGGTGGGTTGGCCAGCATCGTCACCTGGGGCCGTTGGCTCAGGGTGGCGGGCCAGCGGAGGAGGGTGCGGGTTGGGTTGGGGGAGGAGCGGGTGGGATCAGGGAGATGTTGAAGGCCTGGGCCAGGGCTCCCATCGGTCAAAGCATCCAGACTGACTTCGAGGGTTTTGGCCTGGGGGTCGAGTTGGAAGGGGGTGGGGAAGTCCAGGTCCAGGGTGATGCGATCGCCCCAGGGTTGTTTTTCAGCGCGTACGGCGGTGACCTTGGAACTGGGCGTGATCAGACTCAAGCTGTCGCCTGTGGGCTGGAGCACCCAGCCGAGCTGCTGGGCGAGGGGCGTGATGTCGAGGTAGCGAATCGGGCCGAGGCGCTGGGCGAGTAGGGTAGCGATCGGCGTTTCGGGATTGGAAAACCAGGCGACGGGTTGCTGCTGTGGGTCGTTGGTGCTCAGGAGTTGGCCGCCGAGGACCTGGGTGAAGGCCGCTTCGCTCAGGAGCAGACGGCCCGAGGTGTCCTGGGTCCAGGGGGCGCGGATCGATCGGCCATTCAGGCGGATGATCATGCCGGGTTGGGCGAGGTTCAGCTTCGTGATGGGGGTCGGGGCGATCGGCTTGAGGGGTTGGGTGGGCTGGGCTGGCCGTTGGGGGTTTGGTGATGGCGGGTTTTGGTGATGGTGGGAGAACCGATTGGGCGATGGAGGTGGCGATCGGTTGGATCAAGTTGGTGACGAGCAGCAGGGAGGAAATGGTCATAGATGCGGGGAAATCTTAGGTGAACAGTATAGAACTTCGGTTTGGTTGCTAATGGGAAACTTCACGCTAGGGGGCGGTGGTTCCGGAGAGTTGGTGCCGGGTTTCTATGGAAAGACCATTGAATTGGGTCTGGCTCGATCGATTTTCAAACCGTCAGAGACAAACGGAGGGATTGCAATCATAATGATTGATCCGATAAAATTATCCCTCCATCGCAATCTGCCTAAACCTGGGCCGCGAACTTAACGGGTGTGCTACCAAAGGACTTGAATCATGTCTGCGGGGTTTCTAGGGAAATCCATAACAGTTGGGACAACCAATCGTTACGGGCAAGTCAATCGTTAAGGACGATCTGCTGTGGGGGCAATCGGCATCTTCTCTGTCTCTATATAAGTTCAGCTTTTTACCCTGAGCCTAACTTGAATTAAATCTTGTTGATTGAGCCATGCTTTGGTGACCTTGCCGATTCGGAAAGGTCTAGACCAGAGCAATTTTTGTCTCATAAACATCCGTCCAACACCCACTAATCCCTATTCCCTTCGTTGAAATGAACGACATGAACCGCCTCGCAGGTAATCCAGAAAATCTAGAGCAATTGACCCAGCAGCTTCCAAACCCCAACAATGGCTACGCCGGACAACCCTGGCTCGTCGAAGAACGCGATGCCTGCGGGGTGGGATTCTTAGCAGATCAGCAGGGACGCGCCTCCCACGATCTCGTCCAAAAAACCCTGATCGCCCTAGGTTGTATGGAACATCGCGGCGGCTGTAGCGCCGATCGCGACTCCGGCGACGGTGCGGGCATCCTGACGGCCATTCCCTGGGCGCTGTTTGGCCAATGGACCACGACGCCAAACAACAGCGGCGTTGGCATGGTGTTCCTGCCCAAAGCGGGTGCAGAGGAAGCTAAAAGCGCGATCGATCGGATCTTCACCGAAGAAGGTTTGACCGTTGCGGGCTGGCGAACTGTGCCCACAAACCCCGCCACCCTAGGTGCCCAGGCCCTGGACTTCCTGCCTGGGATTGAACAGATTATCTTCACTTCGACTCAAACGGGTGACGCCCTGGAGCGTCAGATCTATGTAGCCCGCAAACGGGTCGAGAAAGCCAACGCCGAGGTTTACTTCTGCTCCTGCTCCAGCCGGACGATCGTCTACAAGGCATGGTGCGATCGGCGATCCTAAGCGAGTTTTACCTAGATCTGCAAAACCCCGCCTACGAGAGCGTCTTCGCCGTCTACCATCGCCGCTTCAGCACCAACACCCTGCCCAAATGGCCCCTCGCCCAACCCATGCGCCTGCTGGGCCACAATGGCGAAATCAATACCCTGCTCGGCAACCTCAACTGGACCCTGGCAAAACAGGCTGACCTGGCCCATGCCAACTTTGGGACGCGCATGGAGGAACTCAAACCGATCGTCAGCGCCACCAATAGCGACTCCGCCAGTTTGGACAACGTGTTTGAACTGCTGGTCAACGCAGGCCGCACGCCCATGGAATCCCTGATGATTCTGGTGCCGGAAGCCTACAACAACCAGCCCGATCTGCTGGCCCACCCCGAAATCGTGGCCTTCTACGACTACTACAACGGCATGCAGGAACCCTGGGATGGTCCGGCCTTGCTGGTGTTTAGCGATGGGAAACGGGTGGGGGCGACCCTCGATCGCAACGGTCTCCGTCCGGCCCGCTACGCGATCACCCGCGATGGCTATATCAGCGTCTCCTCCGAGGCAGGCGTGATTCCCCTGGACGAGTCGGAAATCATCGAAAAGGGCCGCCTGGGTCCGGGGCAGATGATCGCCTTCGACCTCGAAAGCCACGAAATCCTCAAGAACTGGGATCTCAAAAAACGGGTGGCTAGTCAGCACCCCTACGGTGATTGGTTGGCCCAGCATCGGGTGAAACTCCAGCCCTTGCCCTTTGGCGATGCGCCTCTCTATGATGATCAGACCCTACTGCGTCACCAGAGCGCCTTCGGCTATACCTCCGAAGATGTGGACATGATCATCAACGAGATGGCGGCCCAGGGGAAGGAGCCGACCTTCTGTATGGGGGACGATGCGCCCTTGGCGGTGCTGTCCAACCGTGCCCATTTGGTCTATGACTATTTCAAACAGCGGTTTGCCCAGGTGACCAACCCGGCGATCGATCCTCTGCGCGAAAAGCTAGTCATGTCTCTGGGTATGTCCCTCGGAGCCCGTGGTAACCTGCTCGAACCCAACGCCGCCCAGGCCAAGACCCTGATGCTGGATTCCCCGGTGGTGATCGAGTCGGAACTGGAAGCCATCAAGCAGGGCAGTATCCCCACGGCCACCCTCTCGACGCTCTACCAGATCACCAGTGGCCCCTCCGGTTTGGCTGCCGCGCTGGAAGCCCTCTGTGCCCAGGCGGCGGAGCAGGTGAAGGCGGGTAAGCAATTGCTGATCCTGAGCGATCGCACCAGCCCCCTCGGCCCGGAATTGAGCTACATCCCGCCCATGGTGGCGGTGGGTGCGGTTCACCACCATCTGATTCGATCGGGCCTCCGCATGAAGGCATCGATCATCGCCGACACCGCCCAGGCCTGGAGCACCCATCACTTCGCCTGCCTGATCGGCTACGGCGCTAGCGCCGTTTGCCCCTACCTGGCCTTGGAGGCTGTCCGTCACTGGTGGGGCGAGGCCCGCACCCAGAAGCTGATGGAAACAGGCAAGCTCAAAACCATTAGCCTGGTCGGTGCCCAGGAGAACTTCCGCAAGTCGATTCAAGATGGTTTGCTGAAAATCCTCTCCAAGATGGGGATTTCCCTGCTGGCCAGCTACCATGGCGCACAGATCTTTGAGGCGATCGGTATCGGCGGCGACTTGCTTTCCCAGGCCTTTAATGGCACTCCTTCCCGCTTGGGAGGTTTGACCCTCGCTGAGCTGGCCCAGGAAACCATGACCTTCCATGCCCGTGCCTTCCCCGAGCTGACGATCAAGAAGCTGGAAAACATGGGCTTCGTGCAGTACCGTCCGGGGGGCGAGTACCACATGAACAGCCCCGAGATGGCCAAGTACCTGCACAAGGCCGTGGCGAACAAAAACTACGACCACTACGCCCTGTACCAGAAGTACATCAACGAGCGGCCTCTAACGGCCCTGCGGGACATGCTGGATCTCAACAGCGATCGCCCCAGCATCCCCCTAGAGGAAGTCGAATCCGCCATGGATATCGTCAAGCGGTTTGCCACGGGTGGGATGTCCCTGGGGGCGCTGTCCCGTGAGTCCCATGAAGTGCTGGCGATCGCCATGAACCGTTTGGGAGCCAAGTGCAACTCCGGTGAAGGCGGCGAAGATGTGGTTCGGTTCAAGGTGCTCGATGACGTAGTAGATGGCATTTCGCCCACGCTGCCCCACTTGAAAGGGTTACGAAACGGCGACACTGCAAACTCCTACATCAAACAGGTCGCTTCGGGGCGCTTTGGCGTCACCCCGGAATATCTGATGAGTGCCAAGCAGATCGAGATCAAACTCGCCCAGGGTGCAAAACCTGGCGAAGGTGGCCAGTTGCCTGGGCCGAAGGTGAGTCCTTACATTGCGATGCTGCGGCGATCGAAGCCCGGTGTCACCCTGATCTCGCCGCCGCCCCACCATGACATCTACTCGATCGAAGACCTCGCCCAGCTAATCTACGACCTGCACCAGATCAACCCCGTCGCCCAGGTTTCGGTGAAGCTGGTGGCGGAAGTCGGCATTGGGACGATCGCCGCCGGAGTCGCCAAGGCCAACGCCGACATCATCCAGGTCTCCGGCCATGACGGCGGCACAGGTGCATCGCCTTTGTCTTCGATCAAGCATGCAGGCAGCCCCTGGGAATTGGGTTTGACCGAGGTCCACAAGGCCCTGATGGACAATGGCTTGCGCGATCGCGTCACCCTGCGTGTCGATGGCGGTCTCAAGTCCGGTTGGGACGTGATCATGGGCGCACTGATGGGAGCTGAGGAATTTGGCTTTGGGTCGATCGCCATGATCGCCGAGGGCTGCATCATGGCCCGCGTCTGCCACACCAATAGCTGCCCCGTCGGCGTCGCCAGCCAGCGTGAGGAACTGCGCAAACGGTTCACAGGCATCCCCGAGCATGTGGTCAACTTCTTCCTGTTCGTGGCAGAAGAGGTGCGATCGCTCCTCGCTCGCATGGGTTACAAAACCATCGAAGAACTCGTAGGCCGTGCGGATCTGCTGAAGGTTCGCGAGGGCGCAATCCCCGCCAAAACCCAGTTCCTGGACATCAACTGCCTGATCGATCTCCCCGACGCAAAACAAAACCGTGCTTGGCTGACCCATGAAACGGTCCATAGTAACGGTCCTGTCTTGGATGACGACATTCTTGCGGATGGGGAGATTAAGTCTGCGATCGCTGCCCAAACCACCGTCACCCAAACCTTTAAGGTGATCAGCACCGATCGCTCCGTTGGCGCAAGGGTGTCAGGGGCGATCGCCAAACAGTACGGCAACAATGGTTTTGGCGCAAAAGTGAACCTCAACTTCGAGGGGTCAGCGGGCCAGAGCTTCGGGGCTTTTAACCTGCCCTGCATGAGCTTGACCCTGACGGGCGAATCCAACGACTACGTCGGCAAAGGCATCCACGGCGGCGAGATTATTGTCAAACCCCAGGCCAACATTGGCTTTGATCCCGCGAAAAGCTCGATCATCGGCAACACCTGTCTCTACGGAGCCACAGGCGGTTACCTCTACGCCAATGGCCGTGCGGGCGAACGCTTCGCGGTGCGGAACTCAGCGGCCCAGGCCGTGGTGGAGGGTACAGGCGATCATTGCTGTGAATACATGACAGGTGGCGTAGTGGTGGTCCTAGGCCGAGTGGGTCGTAACGTGGGAGCCGGGATGACCGGGGGCCTTGGCTACTTCCTTGACGAAGACGGCAGTTTCCAGACCAAGGTGAACCCTGAGATTGTCTCTGTCCAGCGGGTCAACAGCTCAGCCGGGGAGCAGCAACTCAAGGAGCTGATCCAGGCCCATGCCGACAAAACAGGCAGTCCGAAGGCCAAGGCGTTGCTGGCTGACTGGTCAAACACCCTGTCTAAGTTCTGGCAAGTTGTGCCACCGTCGGAGAAGGAAACAGCGGAAGTGGCGGGTAGCGATCGCATCCCCACCCAGGTGTAATCCCCAGATCCCCACGAAGGGTCGGAGTCCTGTAGGGACGGTGTTTGGTTAGCCTGCAATTCATTCGCAGGCGCTCTGTGGGTCAATCAGATCACCCAGCTATTTATGCACTAATCATTGCTGCCTAAATAGCCCCGCGAATGAATTGCGGACTAGTCGAGCCGTCCCTACAGGACTCTGATTGATCGTTGGGGGTTTAATTTGGAATTGCTTTATTGCCTCAACAAAAAGCTCGATCGCAAACCCAACCCGATCGCCCTACTCCACCAACCACCCAAACAACTCCCCCACCGTCAACCCCAACCCCGCCGCAAACCCCGGCATCGGCGACAAATCCCCAGGCCCCATCAAAAATCGCAATCTCAACGGTCATCTGTTGTCGCCGAGGTGTCTGGACCATGGGCTCCGCCTCCGAATGGGCGTTCTTGGGTTTGGTTCCTATTCTAAAGTGTGCTTGACTAGGGATGGTGTTTTTTCCTGGGGGTTGTTTGTGCGCTTGTTTACTACGATCGCTGCGCTGCGTTGCTATCTTAACCAGTCGCGTTTGGGTCAGCCCGATGGGTCCATCGGGCTCGTGCCAACCATGGGTGCCCTCCATGCGGGTCACAGGAGCCTGATCGATCGCGCCCTCCAAGAAAACACCTGGGTCGTGGTGACGGTGTTTGTCAATCCGTTGCAGTTTGGCCCCAATGAAGACTTTTCCAGCTACCCTCGCACCTTGGAAGCCGATGCGGCACTATGCACAAACGCCGGAGTCGATGTTTTATTCGCGCCCAGCCCCGAGGAATTGGGCCTGTTGAATCCCCATCCCACGACGGTGGTGGTGCCCGCCGCCATGCAGTCGGTACTTTGCGGGCCAAAGCGACCGGGGCACTTTGACGGGGTAGCCACGATTGTCAGCAAACTCCTCAACCTGATCCACCCCACCCGTGCCTACTTCGGCCAGAAGGACGCCCAGCAGTTGGCAATCCTCCAGCGCATGGTGCAGGACCTAAACTTCGACGTAGAAGTAATTCCCTGTCCGATCGTCCGAGAACCGAGTGGTTTGGCCCTGAGTTCCCGCAACCAATATTTGAGCGAAACGGAGCGCCAGCAGGCCCCCAGCCTCTACGAGAGTTTGCGCCAGGCCGCCGCATTGTTTCAAGCCGGAGAGCGACAAACCCAGCCCTTGATCGATCGCGTCCAACAAACTCTCCCCGCAGCCTTCAGCTTGGATTACGTTGAGATGGTTGATCCAAGCAGCTTAGAACCCCTGAAAACCGTGACGGATGAGGGCTTGCTGGCGATCGCCGCCAAACTCGGCACCACTCGGCTGATCGACAATCTCCTGCTGCGAACCCGCCAGCCGATCGTAGCGATCGACGGCCCCGCAGGCGCAGGCAAATCCAGCGTCACCAAGCGGGTCGCCAAGGAATTGGGATTGTTCTACCTCGACACCGGAGCCATGTACCGCGCGATCACCTGGCTCGTAATGAACTCCGGCCTTGCCATCCACGACGAACCCGCGATCGCCGAACTCGTCAACAACTGCGCGATCGCCCTCACCGAAACCCAGGTCAGCGTCAACGGCCAGGACATCACTGCTGCGATCCGCACCCCTGAGGTGACGGGGAATGTGTCGGCGATCGCAGCTCAAGCCGCCGTACGGAAAACCTTAGTGCGCCAACAGCGGGAATATGGGCGACGGGGCGGCGTGGTTTTGGAGGGTCGCGATATCTGCACCCATGTCTTCCCGGATGCGGAACTGAAGATTTTCCTGACGGCCACAGTGGAGGAGCGGGCAAGGCGACGGCAGCGAGATTTGTCGGATCAAGGTCAGGCGGTGCCGGAGTTAGAAGAGCTAATTGAGACGATCGCCGAACGCGATGCCAAGGACAGCAACCGGGCCATTTCACCGCTGCGCAAGGCCGTGGATGCCCAGGAATTGGTGACGGATGGGATGTCGATCGAGCAGGTGGTGGGGCAGATTATTCGGTGGTATCGGGCGATCGGGGTTTAGGGTGAGATTTGCGATCGCCGGAAAATGCAGCGTCCTGTAGGGACGCCCTGACTAGCCCGCAATTTCATTCGCGGGCGTTTCGTGATGCCCACAGATCACCCCAACATTTCAGCCTCTACCGTCGATCGCCCAGACGCCCGCGAATGAAATTGCGGGCTACTCAAACACCGTCCCTACAGGACTCCGAGCCATCAGAGCGGGCTCAAGTTATCCTCCGGAAAATTCAACCCAAACTTCATGGCCGATCGCACCAACGCATCCGCCTTAATCTCGGGCGCCGCGTCGCCAAACTCTTCAGACTCCGCGACTTCGCCCCCACCGTCCCCAAAAAGGCCGTCCAATCCACATCCGGACTGACAATCAACAGTTTCCCAGCAATCTCGCGATTATTCTTCAAGCTGTAGACCGTATCCGCACTGATTTGCAGCAGCTCCCCATTTGTCAGCGTCAGGATCGCCGGACCATCCGACTTCTTAAAGGCAAAGGTGCCCTCCTCAACGTAGATCGTCAAATCCTTCCCCACACTGTGCATCTGCGCCATCAGCCCCTCTGAGCCCCCCGGCACCGTCACCTCCACTAGAGAAATCAACCCACTCTTATCCAAGCCACGGGTCAACCGCTTCACCGTATAGCGATCGCGCCCCACCAAAAAATACATCTCCGGCTCCGGACGATAGACCGTCGAACCTACCGCCATGGCAGGCTCCGTCGAACCTAAACCCCCGCAGAACAGGGCGATCGCCAAAACCCAAGCCATCAGAACACGTTGCATAAAACTATTTCCCTAGGACCACGTATCAGTCCAGTCTAAAGTCCTAGGGGGTAGCCCGTGAAGGCCCTCATCAAAACTTACCCAACCAATCGCAACCTTGTCCGCTGGGGTTTGGTCACCACGGACTCGTAGAGGGCTTCGACATGGGTGATGTTTTCATTCAGGGTGTAGCGATCGAGCACCCGCTGCCGAGCCTTTTCCCCAAACATCGTCGTGAGTTCACTATGGTCCCGGAAGAGGGGCAACAACGTCTGCAACTGCGTTGCCACAGGCTGACTGGTCCGCATAATGACACCTGCGCCGTTTTCCAACACCTCACCATCGGCCCCCGCATCGGTGGCAATACAGGCAAGCCCTGTGGACATTGCTTCCAGGAGCGACAGCGACAAACCCTCCACCAGCGACGGCAAAATATAAACATCCGCCGCCTGCAAAATCTCAATCCGCTTCGTCTCCTCCGCCACAAACCCCAGCCACTCAATCCCCAATTCCTCGCCATACTGCGATCGAAACGGCGTCAAGAGCGGCCCGCTCCCCAACATCAGCAGTTTGCTATTGCGGCCCATGTTTGAAGCCTTCCAGGCCTTTAGCAGGGGTTCCACATTCTTTTCCGGAGCCATGCGGCCCATGTAAACAAAGGTGCGGCGATCGGGGGCCTTGGCTCTGAGCTGTTTGCGCACCTCGGGCAGGGCCGGGGAATATTTCTCCACATCGACGCCGTTGGGAATCACCGCGATCCGCTCCGCCGGAACCCCCAGTTTAATCAGCAGCTCCTTTTGTAGGTAGGAGAAGACGATCGTGCGATCGTAGTTGGCCAAGGCAGGCGCGTAGAGCTGGTACATCAAATATTGCGTCCCCGCCGCCCAGTTGCGAATCTGCGCATCAAAGGCCGGATGGAACGTCGCCACCAGGGGCAGACCCAACTCCTCACAAAGCTCTGGCAGAACAAAATCGAGGGGCGATAGCGTCAGCGAGGCATGGACCACATCGGGGCGACAGCGCTTCAGCGCCTGGGTCAAAACCTTGGACGATCGCAGTTTTGGCACCGTGTAGACCTGGGACTTGAACAGACAGGGAATGGTGACTTCCTGGAAGTTCGGCCCCAAATCTGGACTGTGCTCAGCATGGGCAAAATGGAAAAAGCTCACCTGATGGCCGCGATCGAGCAACGCATTGGTCACCTCCCGCCCATAGGTGACGTTTCCACAAAACGGCGACTTCTTACCCAGCCAAGCAACATGCATATTCTGATTTCTCGGATGTTAGACGATCCCAAGGGGTGATTTTTTTAGACAATCGCCCTTTAGGGTTGAAATGTATGATTCGATCCAGCTATTCAATCCAACAGTCGCAACTGGGACAATTACGGAGCCCCAAAAGATTAAAAATTATCAATCTTCATTGCGGGAAATATACCAAGTTAACGATCCCCCCGCAATCACAAGACCCGCCAGAATCAGAAAAACCACCTTTAACCCGAGTAGGGATTCCCCCACCCCCGCCAACACCAAGGGCAGGGAAAGGGCAATATTGACGGCATTGTTCTGCAACCCAAACACCTTGCCCCGCATATCTTCTGGGGTTTCTTGCTGAATCGTCGTCTGCATCGGAATCGCGATCAAAGCGGCAAACAACCCCACCAGGGCAATCATCGACAGTGAAGGCCAGAGGTGCAACCGGACAAAGGCCAGGCCCACTAAGGCACTCGACATGCCGATCGAACCGATCGTTCCCAGATGGGCATTCTTCAAGCGCTGGCCAAAATTCCCCAAAAAGGCCGCCCCGACGGCCATACCCACGCCCCCCGCCGCCAACAGGAATCCAAACTGCGAGGACTTCAGCTCCGGCATCACCTCGGCCATCCGTACGGCCAGCACGGAGAGCGCCGCAAAGATCGAGAACAGAATCACCAACTGGAGCAGCGCCCCCCGCACATGGGGCGACTTGCCGAGGTACCGCAACCCATCCTTAATATCTTCAAACACATGGGGCTGCTCGATCGTCGGATCGATCTCCTTCTCCCCAGTCCTTAGCAGCAGCAAAATCAAGCCCGCCACGGTATAGCCGCCGCCCACCAGGACATCCTTGCCCAAATCCGCCACCTTTAGGCCCGATAGCAGATGATCGGCCAGGGCCAGTAGCGGTTCCCCCACGGCAAAGCCAATGATCACCGAGGCCATCATCGTCGTGGTGTACAGGGAATTGGCCGACAGCAGCGACTTCTTCTCCACCACCAGCGGCAGCACCGACTGCTCCGCAGGTGCAAAGAACTGCGTCAGGGTCGAGACCAAAAAGGTCATCCCCAGCATCAGCACAAAGCCCACGGGCGTATCCCCCCAGTCCTGCCAATGCTTCACCAACCCCAGCACTGGCAGCAAGGCAAACACCAGTGCCCCCCGCAGCAGATTCGTCGCCACCATGACGCCCTTTTTGGACCAGCGATCGACATAGACCCCCGCCACGGATCCAAACAACACCGCCGGAATCGTAAAGGCCACCATAATCGAGGACACCCAGCCGCTGATCGCCTGGCCTTCCTCCTGGAATCGCCCATCCACCAAGGCAATCATCAGTACCAAATAAATCTTGTCAGCAATCTGCGAAAAAACCTGACCTCCCCACAGCGTGAGGAAATTCCGATTCCGTAAAACGGGCAAAAACCCCTGCTCGCTGGGGTGCTCGGGCTGGGGCAAGGATGGTTGTTGATGGTCGATCGCGCTTGTCTCTGGGGCGATCGTCTCTAGCGTGGTCTCGGTGGGCGGGTGATCCGGAAGACTGGACTGCCCGGATGGTGGAAAATTCATGGAGCGGGAAAACCTCGAAGCCAACGGAGCAGCGCATCCTTAGACACCAATCATCTAAGTCCCATAAGTTTAACATTTGTATCGGACGCTTTGGACGTTGGAGCGGGCTTAGTTTGGGACAGGAGTGGGAAAACAGGTTTCGATCAGGGAGGCCGATCGGATGGGCCGCTCTAGGTGAAACTGGGCGTAATGCCGCAGCAGTCCCTCGATGCCCCGCCATACCTGGAGAATTTCCTCGGGTTTGAGCCGGGTGGGGTCCACCTGGGGGAGCTGTTCCTCGGCGAGGGATTGCATGACTTTTAGGGAAACTGGACCCAGGGTGACCAGGGGTTTCTTGGGACTGCGCGATCGCCCCCTGGCGTTGATGGGGGGCTGAAGGTTTAGCCCTAGGGCCACGCGGGTGGGGTTGAAATGCCCCGCTGCCTTGGCCTCAGCTAAGCGCTCGGCTAGGACAAACAGGTCCACCACGCCGCCCGCTTCGATGCTGAAGCCCACCTGGGGCTGCTCGTCATCCATCACCCGACCGCTGAGGCAACATTGCTGCACCTGGGGCGCAAGTCCGGCTAGGGCCAAGAGCTGGTAGGTGCCATGGGTTAGACAGGGCAGAATTTGGTCCCCCTCCGCCTGCTCAATGCGGCCAATATGTTCCGTCAGTAGGTAGTAGAGCTCCGCCTGGGGGTGATTTGGGATCGCCTGTTGCAGCGCAATCTCCACCAGGTATTGGGCTGTCGTGAGTTTGGCCAGGTTTTTCGCAAGGGCCGGGAAGGATTCCAAGGTCTCGGCCTGGGTGAGGCGATCGAGGGATTTCCCCTGGGCGATCAGCATGTCGTTGATCACAAACAGCCCACTCCGCCCGCCCAGCTTGGCGTTCTGCTTGCGGGCTCCGGGGGCGGCAACTTTGATCAGGCCGCGATCGGGCGTGAGGATAGTCAGCAGGCGATCGTTCTCCCCCATGATGCTGGACTTGAGATTGATGCCCGTGACACTGTAGGTGCGACTCATGCTTTTTCCTGTTGAATCAGCGATACGCCGTAGGAGGTACCAATCCGGGTCGCTCCGGCCAAGATCAATTCCTGGGCCTGCTCCAGGGTCCGGATGCCGCCAGAAGCTTTGATGCCGCAGCGATCGCGCGAGATCTCCCGCAATAGGCTCACATCACTCACTGTGGCCCCCCATTCCAGCCCGTGCTGGTTTTGAGATAGGCCGCCCCCGCATCCATACAGAGTTCAGCGGCGATCCGTTTTTCCTCGTCACTCAGCAGCGACATTTCTAGGATGACTTTCACAGGTGCGGCGCTGAATTCACAGATCTCCGCCACCTCTTCGTAGAGGGCATCCATCAGGCCGGACTTCAGCCAGCCGATGTTCATTACCAGGTCTAATTCTTGGGCGCCGAGCTCTAGGGCTTCCTGCGCTTCGTAGAGTTTGTTGCGCCTTGTGGTTGCGCCGGAGGGGAAGCCGATGACGGTACAGACTAGCGGTTTTCTGTTATGGAGTCGTTCGACCGCCCGCTGTACATGGCAGGGCGAAACGCAGACGGCGGCAAACTTGTAGCGATCGGCCTCGTCACACCATTGGTCCACCTGCTCAACGGAGGCCATGGGGGAGAGCAAAGAATGATCTATATATTGTGCGAGCTCAATCTCTGAGGCTTCGCGGGGGTGAGCGGAATTGCGCATGGAGGGGCTTGGCCGGTAGGAGGTTCAGAAGCGATCAGCGGTTTAGATCAACGGCAGGAGTCATGCTGTTCCAGTTGGCTGCCTTGGTATCTATTCCTAGTTTACTTCCGACGACTCACGGGCGCGGGGTCAAGTTTTACCTGGTGCCGGAACCATGGGTGCCCGTGGGGGGCTCGTTGGGTACGGGGGTAAAGGCGGCGACGATCGCAGTCTCACTGGACTGAGTCATCTTGGGTGAATTCTGGTGATTCACCGGGCTAAAGTGTGCCATCCACCCGATAGGTATGGCACAAATTGCGATCGTTACAGGGGGTATTTGGGTTAAACGCATAAAAAGTATTGAGGCGGTGGCACATCTTCAGGTTGACATCATCTTAGGGGGGAAATTAAATTTCTCCCTGGAACTTAAGAATTTCTACGGAAGATCGATGGAATTGTTACTTAGAAAACTAAGTATTTCCTCGGATGTTTCGTAGAGGGCATCGGTTAGCTCAAAGGCCAATGAATTGATTTGAGCCAGACTTTGAAGTTCCGCCAATTAGCGGATGGTTTTGGGTACGAACGTCGGATAACGAACATGATTCACTCCTGATGACAATTGGCAGCCAGGGAAATTGCGGAACTTTCGAACCGACCCTGGAGCCCCTTCCCCGTATCGCTACGGCCTTCTTAGGACTGGGCTAATTTAGTCCTGAGATCACCCCAACGCAATCCGCAAAAACCACAGTGTCTAACTCTAATTCTTAAGAAAAGGTAAAGTTTTGACCGTAGATACCCTTAGGGGACCGTAGATACCCTTAGGCCGTGCTACTACGACGGTTCAGGTTAAGAATCCGGATGATTTGTGGTAAACATGTTGAGATTATTGACCAACGCTTAACGGGATTAGGTTACTGTGGTCTGGACCATCCCGGCAAACTAGCCTGGGATCTGGTTTTGGTCGGATATTGCCCCTGCATATACCTACAATGCCTCGATGAATGAGTGATCGGGGTCACACTTAAGACAGTCTTCTATCTGGCACACACAATGTTGTGGAATTTGGCTCGCTTCTTAGGGATTTCTCTAGATAAGGGTTTGCCGCGATGCTTCGCAAACCGTCATATTGTTAAGCTCTGTTGCAGGACGCTTTAGATCCGCAAAAAGCCCGTGATAGGATGCAATCGTCGCTTAAAAAACGTTTTGGAGAAAGAGCTTTGGCACTACGAGTAGCAATTGTAGGCGGCGGTCCCGCCGGAGCTTGTGCGGCGGAGGTTCTCGCAAAAGCTGGTATTGAAACTTTTTTACTTGAACGCAAGTTGGATAACGTGAAGCCCTGCGGTGGTGCGATTCCCCTCTGCATGGTTCAGGAGTTCGATCTGCCGGAAAGTATTATCGATCGCAAAGTCCGTCGGATGAAGATGATTTCGCCCTCCAATGTCGAGGTGAACATCGGTCAGACCCTGAAGGACGATGAATATATTGGCATGGTGCGCCGTGAGGTGTTTGACCAGTTCTTACGCGATCGGGCGGCTTCCCTCGGTGCCCAGTTGATCAATGGCACCATGTACAAGCTGGATATCCCCACCACCGACAAGGGTAAGTACAAGCTGCACTATGCCGATCACTCCGGTGACGGCCTGCAAGGCGAAGACAAGACCCTAGAAGTGGATCTGGTGATCGGCGCCGACGGGGCTAACTCCCGTGTGGCCAAGGCTATTGACGCGGGCGACTACAACTATGCGATCGCCTTCCAAGAGCGCATCATGTTGCCCCCGGACAAGATGGACTACTACCAGGACCTGGCGGAAATGTATGTGGGCGACGATGTCTCCCCCGACTTCTACGCTTGGGTGTTCCCCAAGTACGACCATGTGGCCGTCGGGACGGGCACCATGCGGCCCAACCAGGCCAAGATCAAGCAGCTCCAAGCGGGCATTCGCCAGCGGGCGGCGGCCAAGCTGCGCGGCGGCAAAATCATTAAAGTGGAAGCCCACCCGATTCCCGAACATCCCCGCCCTCGCCGGGTGGTGGGCCGGGTGGCCCTCGTCGGTGATGCAGCCGGTACCGTGACCAAGTCCTCCGGCGAAGGCATCTACTTCGCGGCCAAGTCGGCCCGGATGTGTGCGGAAGCGATCGTCGAGTTCTCGGAAAAGGGTGCCCGCGTGCCGACGGAAGCGGACCTGAAGGTCTACATCAAGCGCTGGGACAAGATGTACGGCGCCACCTATTTGGTGTTGGATGTCCTGCAGCGGGTGTTCTATCGCTCCGATGCAACCCGTGAGGCCTTTGTGGAGATGTGTTCGGACATCGACGTGCAGAAGCTGACCTTTGACAGCTACCTGTATAAGACCGTCACGGTGGCTAACCCCTTGACCCAGCTCAAGATTACGGCCAAGACCCTGGGCAGCTTGATTCGTGGCAATGCCTTGGCGCCCTAGGGCGTTTGACAGATAGCGAAAGGGGGTGCGATCGATTGCGATCGCACCCCCTTTCGTTTTCTAAACCGCTTTCACCTTGCCAAACCGCCGATCGCGGGCCTGATACCCACAGAGCGCCCGGTGGAACTCGGCGCGATCGAAGTCCGGCCAGAGGGTCTCCGTCACGTAAATCTCAGAGTAGGCCAACTGCCAGAGCAGGAAGTTACTAATCCGCATTTCACCGCTGGTGCGGATCAGCAAATCCGGATCGCAGATGCCATTGGTGTAGAGGTGCCGCTCGAACATGGCTTCGTCGATGTCTTCGAGGTTGGCCTTGCCTGCCTGGACCTCGGCGGCGATCGCCCGGCAGACCTGCACCAGTTCCTGCCGTCCGCCGTAGTTGGTGGCGACGGAGAACTGGATGCCTGTATTGTGTTTGGTGGTTTCGACGGCGCGATCGATTTCGACCTGGAGGGAGCTGGGCAGGGCCTCTAGGTTGCCGATGAAGCGGATTTGGACGTTTTCCTCCATCATTTCCCGCAGTTCCCGACGCAGAATGCGTTCAAACAGCATCATCAGGAAATCCACTTCCTCCGTCGGGCGACCCCAATTTTCTGTGGAAAAGGCGTAGGCCGTCAGCGCCTCGACGCCCCAATCCCGGCAGCAGCGCAGCAAATCCTTCAGAGCGTCCACCCCTCGGCGGTGGCCCATAATTCGGGGCATCCCCCGCTGCTTGGCCCAGCGTCCATTGCCATCCATAATCACTGCAACGTGGCGCGGCAGCCGATCTTGAATTACGTCCGACGGCAGATCTTGATAGCTATGATGCTTAGAAGTCATACAAAGAGTGAGGGGCGAAAGGGGTCTGACGCGCGGGTAATTCCCATAGTGGAGTTTATGTTACAGTGCCCCGATTTGGGCAGAAAATTACGGGTTATGGATACACAGGCGGCAGGAGCTTTACCGGAGTTTTGCCCGCCATTGGTTGAATTTTTTCTTAACTAAGTTGAAGATGGCTCGCAGGCTGTTGGAACCACCCACGGTGCGATCGATCTGGGGCATAAATTTGCTTTCTAGGAGTTCCTTGAGTTTGCTGCTCGTGAGGGGGCGATTGAGGATCCCACCTTCGGCCAGGGAGATCGATCCGGTTTCTTCGGAAACCACGATACAGATACAATTCTCCATCCGTTCGGTGATCCCCATGGCGGCTCGGTGGCGGGTGCCCAACTGGCGCGAAGCACTGCGCTCAGACAGGGGCAAAATCACGCCCGCTGCGGCCACCCGGCCATCGCGGATCAGCATGGCGCCGTCATGGAGCAGCGTCGAGGTTTGAAACACGGTTTGAATTAGTTCCTTGGAAACCACCGCATCGAGCTTGACGCCGGGCACCGAGAAATCCTGCTCGTCAATATAGCCATCGGTTTCGAGGATCATCAGGGCGCCGATGCGGTTCTGGGATAGGTCGCGCACCGCATCGACGATCTCGTCTGTGAAGCTGGTCGATCGCGGGAGTGTACGCCGCTCCGGCTGCAACAGCCGCAGGATTTCCCCCCGGCCCAACTGTTCTAGGAAACGCCGAAACTCCGACTGCAATAGGCCCGCCATGGCCACGCCACAGGCAATGATCAGCATCAACAGGAAGAAGCTCAAAAATTGCAGCTGCAAATAGCGACTGAGGGCGGTCGCCACCATCAGCACCAAAAAACCCCGCACCATCCAGAGGGTACGCCGTTCGCCGATGATCAGCAGAATAATATAGACCAGCATGAGAACAAGGCCAACATCCACCAAACTCCGTAAATAGAGCCATAGAGGCGATAGCGTTATTCCCAGCCCGCCGAGATTCGTTAGCAGTTGGTTCCAGAATTGTCCCATTGGTCTGGAGAGGCCCGATGCGTGCGGAGGGCTAGGGTTAGCCCTCCAAAACTATCTATAGAGTTGGGGTGGTGTTTAGTCCCACTAGACGAGGTGGTCAGGTAAACGATCGTGCCGCAAAAGATCCTCCAGGGTTTCCCGCACAAGAATCAAATGGGCCTGGCCGCCGTTGACCAAAACCGCCGCTGGACGAGCAATCCGGTTGTAGTTGGAAGACATGCTGTAATTGTAGGCTCCGGTATCGGGGATGACGAGAATATCTCCCGGCTCCGTGGCGGCCAGTTCCGCATCTTTGATTAGGACATCGCCCGACTCACAATGTTTCCCGGCGATCGTCACGGTTTGGTCAATCGGTGCCGACATTTTGTTGGCCACCATGGCCCGGTAGAGGGACTGGTAGGTGATCGGACGGGGATTGTCCGACATGCCGCCATCGACGCTCAGGTAGGTGCGGATGCCGGGGACCGTCTTATGGCCGCCGATGGTGTAGGCCGTCACACAGGCGGTCCCGACCAGCGATCGACCCGGCTCCGAAATCAGTTTTGGCAGGGGTAAACCTTCTTGCTCGCAGGCGGCGGTTACGGATTGACAAACCACCCGCGCCCATTCGTCGATGCTAGGTGGATCGTCACTTTCGGTGTAGCGAATCCCGAGTCCCCCACCGATGTCGAGCTGGGCAATGGACAACCCATATTGCTTGGCCTTACTCAGCCAGCCCACCATCACAGGCCCCAAATCCTCATGGGGCTTGAGTTCAAAAATTTGCGACCCAATATGGGCATGCAACCCGAGGAATTTCAACCCTGGCTGGTGGGAAATGAACTCAAACACCTTCTCCGTATCGTTCGGGTCAAAGCCAAACTTGCTATCGATGCGGCCCGTCTTAATATATTCGTGGGTATGGCATTCAATCCCCGGCGTTAGCCGCACCATGATCTGTACCGAATCCCGGCCTTGGGTCAAATCCGCCAGGCTGCGCAGCTCGGACCAGTTATCCACCACGATCGTCACCTGGTGCTCGATCGCCATCTTCAGCTCTTCAAGGGACTTGTTGTTGCCATGGAGGTAGATTTTGCCCTTGTCAAACCCCGCCAGCACCGCCGTATGGAGTTCCCCGGCGGAGACCACGTCGATGCCGAGGCCTTCGGAGGCGACGATCGCGCAGATGGCCAGGCAGTTCCAGGCCTTGGAGGCGTAGATCACCAGGGATTCGCCGCCGTAGTGGGTTTTGAATGCATCGCGGTACTGGGCGGCGGCGGTGCGGACGGTGGTTTCATCCAATATATAGAGCGAAGTGCCAAATCTGGCCGCCAGCTCCACCACATCACAGCCGCCCACTTCAAGGTGGTCCTGGCTGTTCACCTTAGCGGTGAGGGGGAGGAGGGACTGGTTGGGAGATTGGGCGTCCAGCAAATAGCGTGCTGCTGCGGTTTGGGGAGGAGTGATCGTGGCAACCATGGCGTTTGAGGGGTTCAGGATGAAGAGCCAAAAAAAGTCAACGATACCCAGTGTACAATCAGCCCGCTATCCCTTGGCATTTCTTCCATATATGGCCTGTTTGCAGCTCACCCTCGCCGAAGATCGCGATCTGGCATCCATTGTTGAACTCGATCGCCGCTGTCTCGACGGCCTTTGGACCCCCGACCAGTACGCGCGGGAACAGGAAAGTGATAAAAGCGATATTGTCGTGGCCCGTCTGGGGGACCAAGTGCTGGCCTACGGCTGTGTCTGGTCGATCCTGGAGGAGGCCCATATTACTATTTTAGCTGTGGATCCGCAGTTCCAGCGGCGAGGCCTCGGGCGGTTAGTCCTTTGGGGCATGCTGGAATGTTCGGTGGCGCGGGGATTGGAGCGATCGACCCTGGAGGTTAAGGAGACCAACCTGGCGGCGATCGGGCTCTATCAAGCCTACGGATTCATGGAGGCGGCCGCCGACCCAAATATTACAAGGACCAGAGTGCTGCCCTGATTCTCTGGCTAAACCACCTGCAATACCCGGCGTTTTTGGCCCTCCAGCAAGCTCGGAAACCACAACTCCAAGCCCAGGCGCAACGGTATGGATGGGGCTTAATTGTTTCTTTAGATACAGCTGAAGTGCCCGATCCACGCTTGACGGAGGAGGGTGACTTGAAGAACAATCATGCGGGGCAAAAGTAAATGAATACAGAAAATTCATAAAAGCCCATTTCCCAGACCCCACAAGCTTTTGTACGGTAATTGCCCTCCCTACCCGTCATTCCACGGCAGCGATCCACCAAATACTCTGTGTTAGAATCAACCGTACCGGCAAGCAGCAGGTAAGGGAAAAAACGCCATGTTTGAACGCTTCACAGAAAAAGCCATCAAAGTGATTATGCTCGCCCAAGAAGAGGCGCGCCGCTTAGGTCACAACTTTGTGGGGACTGAGCAAATTCTGCTCGGTCTGATCGGCGAAGGAACGGGCGTTGCCGCCAAGGTTCTGAAGTCCATGGGTGTCAATCTCAAGGACGCTCGCATCGAAGTTGAAAAGATCATCGGTCGCGGCTCTGGCTTTGTGGCGGTGGAGATTCCCTTCACCCCTCGGGCTAAGCGAGTGCTGGAGCTCTCCCTAGAGGAGGCCCGCCAGCTCGGTCACAACTATATCGGTACGGAACACCTGCTTTTAGGTTTGATTCGCGAAGGTGAGGGTGTCGCCGCTCGGGTTCTGGAGAACCTGGGTGTGGACCTCTCTAAGGTGCGGACGCAGGTGATCCGAATGCTGGGCGAAACAGCAGAGGTTGGCGCGGGCGCAGGTGCATCCGGTGGGCGGACCAAAACCCCCACGCTGGATGAATTCGGCGTTAATTTAACCATACTTGCTGGTGACGGCAAGCTGGACCCCGTGGTGGGCCGCCAAAAAGAGGTCGAACGAGTGATCCAAATCCTCGGTCGCCGTACCAAAAATAATCCGGTCCTGATCGGCGAACCCGGTGTGGGCAAGACGGCTATAGCCGAAGGTCTCGCCCAACGCATTGCCAACCAGGATGTCCCGGACATTTTGGAAGACAAGCGCGTCGTGACACTCGATGTGGGTTTGCTGGTCGCAGGAACCAAGTACCGTGGGGAATTTGAGGAGCGCCTCAAAAAATCATGGATGAGATTCGTCAAGCTGGGAATGTCATTCTGGTGATCGACGAAGTCCATACCCTAATTGGTGCCGGGGCCGCCGAAGGGGCCATCGATGCCGCCAATATCCTCAAGCCTGCCCTGGCTCGCGGAGAACTGCAATGCATCGGCGCTACCACCCTCGACGAGTACCGCAAGCATATTGAGCGTGACGCGGCCCTCGAACGTCGCTTCCAACCTGTCCAGGTCGGTGAGCCCACCGTTGAGGAAACCATCGAAATCCTCCGGGGTCTGCGCGAACGCTACGAACAGCACCACAAGCTTCACATCTCCGATGAAGCCCTGGAGGCTGCCGCCAAGCTCTCCGATCGCTACATTAGCGATCGCTTCCTGCCCGACAAGGCCATCGACTTGATCGATGAAGCGGGTTCGCGCGTCAGACTGCTGAAGTACCAGCGATCGCCCGCCGAGAAGGAACTCGACGAGAAGCTGCGCCAGGTCCAAAAGGACAAGGACGACGCTGTGCGCAACCAGGACTTCGACAAAGCAGGTCAACTGCGCGACGAAGAAATGGAAGTTAAGGAGCAGCTCAAGGCCCTGGGTCAGACCCGCAAGGCTGAGTCGGCGGCGGATGACTCGCCGAAACCTGTGGTGACGGAAGAGGACATTGCCCATATTGTGGCCTCCTGGACCGGTGTCCCGGTCAACAAGCTGACGGAGTCCGAATCCGAGAAGCTGCTGCATATGGAAGATACGCTGCACCAGCGCCTGATTGGCCAGGACGAAGCCGTGAAGGCCGTATCCCGCGCCATCCGCCGTGCCCGCGTCGGCCTGAAGAACCCCAACCGCCCGATCGCCTCCTTCATCTTCTCCGGTCCCACCGGAGTCGGTAAGACGGAGCTGACCAAGGCCTTGGCGGCCTACTTCTTTGGCTCTGAAGATGCGATGGTGCGTCTCGACATGTCGGAGTACATGGAGCGCCATACGGTGTCCAAGCTGGTGGGTTCGCCCCCTGGATACGTGGGCTACAACGAGGGCGGTCAGCTAACGGAAGCTGTGCGTCGTCGTCCCTACACCGTTATCCTGTTCGACGAAATCGAGAAGGCCCACCCGGATGTGTTCAACCTGATGTTGCAGATCCTAGAGGATGGTCGCCTGACCGACTCCAAGGGCCGCACCGTGGACTTCAAGAACACCTTGATCATCATGACCTCGAACATTGGTTCGAAGGTGATTGAGAAGGGCGGCGGCGGATTGGGCTTTGACTTCGGCGCTGAAAATGCGGCGGATTCCCAGTACAACCGGATCCGTGCCCTGGTCAACGAAGAGCTGAAGAACTACTTCCGCCCTGAATTCCTCAACCGTCTAGACGAGATCATCGTCTTCCGTCAGTTGATCAAGGATGAGGTGAAGGAGATCGCCGAGATTCTGCTCAAGGATATCTTCAAGCGCTTGACCGAGCAGGGCATTGTGCTTGAGGTGACCGACAAGTTCCGCGATCGCCTGATTGAAGAGGGCTTTAATCCTAGCTACGGGGCCAGACCCCTGCGCCGGGCGATCATGCGTCTTCTCGAAGACTCCCTTGCCGAGGAGATTCTCTCGGGCCGGGTGGGTGACGGAGATACGGCGATCGTCGATGTGGATGAGACAGGCCAGGTGAAGATTCTCAAGGGCGAACCGAAGCGCGAGTTAATCGCCCAAGGCGCTGACTAGAATCTATAGCAGCCAATTCTAAAACCCCACCTTTCCAACGAGTCAGGTGGGGTTTGCGGCGTCTGGGCTAGGGACCTGGGAATCGCGAAAGCCTGGGCTGAGGACACAGTGAAAACACGTAATCTGTGATACTGCAAACTCTAAAGAAAATATTAAAATACGTAAATCTACGCTTTTTGGAGATAAATATCTATCTATAGGCGTAGTCTCCTAGGAAGAGGAGCCCTATATAATCTCCCTGTAATATTTAGACCTTTGCGTTTTCGAGGACAGTAATTTTATGGCCAGCAGCGGATTTATCGCAGATTTTAAGAAGTTTTTGCTTCAGGGCAATGCTGTTGATTTGGCAGTTGCCTTCATCGTGGGTGGCGCATTCAGCAAAATCGTCACTGCATTGGTGGATAAGCTGTTCATGCCGATCTTGAGCATGATTACCCCCGGTGGGGACTGGAAAACTTGGATGATTCCCCTAGGCGGCATGATGAAGGTTCCCAACCCGGATAAGGCTGGGGAAATGATTGAAGTCGCTAAGGGCCTCTACATTGGTGAGATCCTCGGCGAAGTGATCAACTTTGTTTCGATCGCCTTTGTGGTCTTTTTGATGATCCGAGCTTTGGAAAAAGCAAAGACAAAGTTCCAGCGTCAGCAAGCAGTTGCTGGAGAAGCAGCGCCTGAAGTTCTTCTACAGGAGCGGATGGCCAACACCCTCGATCGGCTAGCCGATGTTCTCGAAAAGAGATAACGCTCTTTGGGTTGATTATTTCGGCTGAGTTTCAAGTGTGTTTCAACTTCTAAGCCAGTGGCCCGCTGCTTTTAAAAGCAGCGGGCCACGCTTTGTATGCACCTGGAACCAATGGGGATTGCGGAACGTCCTACATCATAGTTGTCAGGGACCTGACGAAAACCAGTGATCCAGATCACCAAATTAGGTGGGTTTAAACCTGTGACAAGGGGCGATAAACCTCACATCAAGATTCGGTTTAGATCACTGCATCTCTATAAAAGCTCTGGCATGATTTACACATACAAGAAAAGCAGCCGCAACTCATCTTCGTTACAGCGTTACAGATAATTGTTATTCTCCAGCACTTATCAACCAGGCCGACCGCTGCTTCTCAATGCTCTACAAATCAAAGGTGTATTCCCATGATGTACTACTCTCAGGCCGATCAACTTCAAGCCAATCCCGCTCAAGTGGCTCCATTACAGGCGATCGAGAATTCCGAAACCCCCCTATTTTGGAAATCGGCGGCTTCTCTCATCGGTTTCCTGCTCCTGGTAGCCCTTCTCTAGGCACCCAGTGCGATCCAGATTTCTCCTCTCAGTAGAACAAAAACAAACCCCGACAGCCAAAAGGTTGTTGGGGTTTTCTTTAGTACAACGAGCATGGCAGGATTCGAACCTGCGACCCTCAGGACCGGAACCTGATACTCTATCCACTGAGCTACATGCCCACACGATTCGTGTGATTCATTCAAATACTATAACATTGTCTAGCTCAAACCGCCGCTGAGAATTCGGTTGGCGATAAGAATTGTGAAGACCTATCTCAGAAAATATTCCCCTGTAAACCACTCAATCCACGGTCAAAGCGCCGCTTTGCTGGGATTATAATGGCGCTGTCTCTGTTTTAGGCGGCTTGCAAGCGACCTCCTCGGCCTGGGATAATGGCAGCAACATTCATACGAAACTGATTAATTTTCGCAGGAGCTAGATTCCTCATGGGCGCTATTGTCAACATTTTCAAAGCAATTTTTGGCGGCATCTTCGGCCTATTTAGTAAGAAGAAAGATGGATTCTACATGGAAGCGGCTCCTGCAGAAGCAGCCCCGGCCAACGCGGCAGCCCCAGCGCCAGCCCCAGCGGTAGAATCTAACGCCAGCAATGGAAAGGTCGCTAAAACAAGTAAGACCTCAGCGAAGAAAGGTGAGGCTAAGCCTGCTGTTGCTGCGGTACAAAAAGCGACGGCTGCTCCCGAGCCCTTAGATTTGATCAATGCAGCGCTGGCTGCCTCCAAGGCGGCAACGGAAGAAGCTGCTGCTGCCGCTGGGGGCTTTGCGGATAAGTACATGATTCCGCTGCCGCTGCCTACCCGTCGCCCCGGTGCCAACATGGCCATGTACAAGAGCATGGCTAAGGATATGAAGCGTTTCTAAATTGAGATCGGATAGAAAACCCCGCTTGATCCATGGATCAAGCGGGGTTTTTGCTTGCGGTAACTAGGGTTTAGCCACAGGGGGTTTGGGAGGGCCGAAGTAGGCTTTGTAGACATTGTGGGCGATCGGCACCGCCGACTCTGCCCCAAATCCGCCATGCTCGACGACCACGGCGATCGCAATCTGCGGATTGTCCAAGGGGCCGTAGCCCACATACATGGAGTTGTCGGCCCCGCCAGGGACCTCAGCGGTGCCCGTCTTGCCCGCCGTCGGGGGAATGGATCCATCACTGAGGCTGCGCGCCGTCCCCTCCTTCACCACCGAAATCAGGCCCTTCCTAATGGTGTCGAGGGTGGTGGGTTTGAAGCCCATGTTTTGGGGTTGGTATTGGGGTTGGTTCTCCTGTTCGAGGAGCAGGTGGGGCTTCACCCGGTTGCCGCCGTTGGCGATGGTCGCCACCATGACGGCCATCTCTAGGGGGGTGACCTGGACCAGACCCTGACCGATCGCCATGGTGACGGTATCGCCGATGTACCAGTCATCCGGGGACATTTCTTTTTTGGTCTCCGGCGTGGGGATGTAGCCGTTGCTGCCCCCGTCGAGGCCAAACAGGGATTCCCCGACGCCCAATTTGTGGCCCCACTCGTGGATCGCATGGGGGCCGACTTTCACACCCACCTGGTAGAAGAAGGTGTTGCTGCTGACGGCTATTGCCTCTTGGAAGCCGATCGTGCCATAGCCGCCGCCGCCATGTTCGTGGAACAGGGTGCCGCCAATGTTGATGGCGCCAGCGGTGGCGATCGTCGAGTCGGGCTGGTATTTGCCGGACTGGAGGGCCGCTGCGGTGGAGACAATTTTGAAGGTACTGGCTGGGGGATAGCCCTGCATGGCCCGGTTGAGCAGGGGTTTGTTGGGGTTGTTGAAGACGTAATCGACTTCTTTTTGGGTGATCCGCCGGGTGAACATATTCGGGTCAAAGGTCGGTCCACTGGCCATGGCCATCACGCCCCCTGTCTTGACATCTAACACTACCACGGCCCCACTGCGACCCGCCAGGGCTTCCTCCGCTGCCTTCTGCAACTTCAAATCCAGGGTGGTCTGCAATTCCTGGCCGCTGACGGGCAGTTGCTTCCCTAGCATTTTCAATTCTTTGCCCGTGGCATCCACCTCGATTAGACGCTTGCCCCAGCGACCCCGCAGCCGTTCGTCCTCTAGGCGCTCTAGGCCCGTTTGACCCACCAGCATGCCGGGGGGAAATTCAGGATTTTTCTGAACGTCTTCCTCGGTGGCTTCGCTAATGTAGCCCAACAGATGGGCGGCAATGTTTTTGTTCGGGTATTGGCGGCTTGATTCGGGCTGCACTTCGAGGCCTGGAATCTGCCCCAATTCCGCCAGGGCAATAAATGCCTCTGGCTTCAGGTCCCGCATGATTCGCACGGGCATAGCTGAACTGTAGCCCTGCTTCTCAATTTTGGCGAGCAACTCCTTGCCGTCTAGGCCCAGCACGTCACTGAGCCGACTCGCCGTGGTTTTCCAGGAATCCTTGGTCTGTTCGCGGGGGTAGAGATAGAGCGATCGCGTCAGTTGGCTGGTGGCCAGCACCTGCTTATGGCGATCGAGGATCGTGCCGCGATCGGCCACCATGTAGACGGGACGCAGACGATTATGCTCGGCCAACTGGCGATTGTAGGCCCCTTGGACCAATTGTAATTCCGCCAGTCGGAAGCCATGGACACCCAAAAATCCGCCCGCCACAATCAATAATGCCACTGCCCGCTTAGACCGTAGGGCACGCGAAGTTGCCCTCGGGGGTGTCGGTGCAATGCCCGATCGGCCCCGCCCAAAAGTAATCCACCCGCCATATTGCTCCCCAACATTCTTTGCGCTCCACGGTCTTCATTGTGGCACCCCCTACGTAAATTCGGGAGTGGTTTGTGATGGGGATCGATAAAGAAATAATGGAGATACCATAAGTTTCCCAAGACCCCATCCCATAGTCCACCGCGCGGCTTCCAGAATCAGGATAATTTCTGGGGCAGATGCACTTGAAGGGCCTGGGCAATGGCTGCCACATGGGGATCCTGGAGCATGCCCATGTGATCGCCTGTGACATTAATCACCGTAATTTCACCGAGTACAACCGATCGCCAGCCTAGGGCCGATCGCCGATAGTCTTCGCCGTAAAACAGGTCATCGGTGGCCCTAAACAGCAGTAGATCCCCGTCGTAGGGCTGGTGCTGGTAGGCCGATCCCGACTGGTTATTTTGCTCCACGACCCGCAGGAATTGCAGGCCAGCGGGGAGGCGTTTGCCGCGCTTTTCTAACAGTCGGGCGTAGAGTAGCAGGGCTGTTGTGCGCAGCGATCGCGGTACAGATTAACGCGCCCCAGCAGATAGCGATGCTTGAGACTGAGGAGGGCTTGGCCATGGAATTTCAACTTGCTGCGGAGGCCAGAAGAATGGTGCTGGGGACCATAGGTATCCATCATGGCCAGTAGTTTCACCTCATCCCCAGCCTGGGTCAACTGCTGGGCCATCTCAAAAATCACATCCCCCACCGTGGGACACCCCGGCCAAACAGTAAGGCCCCTCGGGCTGAAGTTTTTTCAGTTCCTGAATATAGAACTGGGCGATCGCTCCAGGGAACTCAGATCCCCGGCATGGGTCGGATCTAAATCCGCCGACAGACCAATCATCGGCTGGTCGGGAATATGGCTGGCCATGGGTTTAAAAAAGCCCATCTGCTCACCTAGGACATGGACACAGAAGAGGGTGGCGCGATCGGCCTGACCCCGATTAATCATCACCGCCGCACTGGAGGCCAACTGCTGGGTGGGCTGCCGGAGCATCTGGGCAAACTGGCTGACCGTGGGTGCTTGGAAGACGGCGGCGGCGGGCAGGTCCTGGTGCAATAGCTCCCGAACGCGATCCAGGAGCCGTACCACCAGCAGGGAATGGCCGCCAAGATCGAAGAAGCTGTCGTTGATGCCCACGGGTTTGACCTGGAGCACCTCTTCCCAGATCGCCACGAGCTGCTGCTCTAGGTTGTCGGCGGCGGCCACGTAGTCGCCATCGAGATCCCGGCTCCGCCGGTGGGGGGCACAGGTAGGGCCTTTCGATCGACTTTGCCGTTGGGACTCAAGGGGAAGCGATCGACGGCCATCACCACCTGGGGCACCATATAGTCGGGCAGGATCTGCTTGAGCGATCGCCGCAGGTCAGCCATGGTGACGGTTGCGCCCGTTTCGAGGGTGACATAGCCCACCAGACGCTGATCGCCGGGACTATCTTCGCGGGCCATAACCACAGCGGCCCGCACGCCCGGCTGCTTGACCAAACCACTTTCAATTTCCCCCAGCTCGATCCGATAGCCCCGCACCTTCACCTGGTGATCCATCCGGCCTAGGAAGTCGAGCTGGCCATCGGGCCGGAAACGGGCCAGATCGCCCGTGCGATACATGCGCTCCCCCGGTCGGAAGGGATTGGCAATAAACCGTTCCTTGGAGATGGCTTCGCGGTTCAGATAGCCTCGGGCCACGCCGTCTCCGGCGATCAGCAGTTCCCCCACATGGCCCACGGGCAAGGGCTGCATCTGGTCGTCGAGAACATATAACTGTGTATTGGCCAGGGGTTTGCCCACGGGGGTGCTCGATTCCACCTGGGTAATCTGGTAGGCCGTGGACCAAACGGTGGTTTCCGTCGGGCCGTAGAAGTTCCAGAGGGCTTTGCAGCGGTTCAGGAGGGGCTGTACCAGGTCCGGGGGCATGGCTTCACCGCCGCAGATGATTGTCAGATCTTGGCTCCCCTCCCAGCCGGACTGAATCAGCAGCCGCCAGGTGGCCGGAGTGGCCTGCATGGCCGTGGCCCCCGAGGTCCGCAAAACCTCCGCCATGCGTTTGCCATCGGTGGCCACGGCCCGGCTGACCATATGCACCTCCGCCCCACAGATCAGGGGCAGGTACAGCTCCGGTCCCACCATGTCAAAGGAAATCGAGGTGGGGGAGAGGAAGCGATCGCCGGAATCTAACCCCGGCACCGCAGCCATGGCCGTCATCAAGTTTACGAAGCCCCGGTGGGGAATCATCACGCCCTTGGGTTTCCCCGTGGAGCCGGAGGTGTAGATGATGTAGATCAGATTGTCTGGGGTGGTGACATTGGGGAGGTTTGCGTCCGATTGCAGCAGGATGACTTCCCAGAGGGCATCTAGATCGACCCGTTGGCCGCTGTAGTGGGGGAACAGATCGGTCTCTTTGCCCTGGAACACCAGCACCGGGGCTTCGGCATCCTCCAGCATCAGGGCGAGGCGATCGGGCGGGTATCCCGGATCCATGGGAATATAGGTGCCCCCGGCCTTCATAATGCCGAGCATGGCCACGAAGACTTTTTCGGAGCGATCGATACAAAGCCCCACCAGGGTTTCCTGGCCGACGCCGATTCCCCGTAAATAATGGGCAAACTGGTTGGCCTGGGCATTCAACTGGGCGTAGGTGAGCGCTTGATCCTCAAAACTGACGGCAATATTGTCCGGGGTGCGATTCACCTGGGCTTCAAATAGTTCATGGATGCAGGCCCGCGCGGATAATCCACGGCTGTTTCATTCCAGTCGTAGAGCAACTGCTGGACTTCGGCCTCGGGAATATAGGGGAGGGTTTCGATCGATTGCTGGGGATCCGCCGCCATCTGCCGCAGGACTTCGGTCAAATGGCCCTGGAGCCGCACCGCACTCTCGGGGGCAAACATCGCCCCGTCGTAATCTAAATAGCCCGACACAATCCGCCGATCGCCACCACTCACCATCCCCACTTTCAAATCCCACTTGGGTAATGCCGGCAATAGTAGATCGCCTTCGCCCACCACGCTAAAGGCAAATTGATTGGCCCGAAAGGGATTCGAGCTAAATTCACTGGTGGCCAAGGCATCCAGGGTGTCATTCCGCAGGCCCGTGGACTGCTGCCAGGTTTGCCATAGCTGCTCGATCGCCAGCTTCGCGGTGGTGGAGGGATTTAGGTCGGAAATAATCCATCGTCTCTGCTCCTGTTCCAGGGCGGCGATGGCAAACTGTGACTGCCGACTGTAGCGATAGAGCAACAGTTGGAATCCCGCTAGCAGTACGATCGACAGGGGCACAGACAAATCCTGTGCGAGACCCTCAGCACCCTGCCGAATCCCATCGAAGGCCGTCCAATCTAGCCGTTGCACCTGCCGATCGGCGCCATCAATTCGGGGATGATCGGTGGGAATATCCAGCATGGGCGGTAGGGACAATTGGGCTGTTGCTGGAATAGCCAGGGCCTTAGCGGGTTCAGCCGTGACGGTCTGAACCTCAGCGGCGATTTGCGATCGCGTGGAAAACTGAGCAGGATTAGAATGCATTTGCATAGGGGCCGGAAATCAACAGGTGATTGGACGATGGGCAGACGAGTCCGGAGGACGACAGGAATATTACCGATTCCATTCAGGAATTAATTGAGGATAAATATCCATTCCTTAACTTCTACTGAAAAAGGAATAGAGAATCCGTATACCTTAGCCAGGGAAAAAGTAAATTTCCGATCCGGGGCACTGACTGCATTCATCACACTACAAATGGCCTAAATCTTCAACAGGCCTAGGGCATACACCGCAAGAGTTATATCCTAGGGCTGAGGCATCAATAGGTCCCTGCCCGATGTATCCTAGGGTTATTCCACGCGCCGCAGAGAAACAAGCTTTGGATCGATAATTTTTTGTCCTGAGCCCGGAAATTTCACCGCCAAACAGAGCTTTTGCCCGGTGCCGAAAATATGCGTAATTTGACCGACGCCAAAGGCCTCATGGACGAGTTTTTCACCCACGGACCAGTCCAAAATAGTATTGCCAGGAGCCTGCTGGTAGCTGGGTTTAGCCTTTGATGTAGGTTGTTCTTGGGTGGGGGATTTACCGCCTGTCCGGGGGAGTTTTCCTTTTACATTGCGTTCCAGTAATTCCTCGGGCATTTCAGCCAAAAACATTGAGGGAATCGCTGGCTCCCGATTGCCGTACAGTCGCGCTCGCGGGCATAGGAGATGAACAGTCGCTCCTGGGCACGGGTAATTCCAACGTAGCAAAGGCGTCTCTCTTCCTCAATGGCGCTGGGATCATCCAAGGACCTAAAACTAGGAAATAAACCCTGTTCTAATCCCACCAAAAACACTACGGGAAACTCTAGACCTTTTGAGGCATGTAAGGTCATTAAAGTTACCTTCTCCTCTTCCTTCCCCTTATCATCGGCATCGGAAGATAGGGCAGCGCTCGATAAAAATTCCCCTAAAGACTGATTTTCTGGATTTTCTTCTTCAAATTGCAAAACTGCGTTGTAGAGTTCCTGGACGTTTTGCAGACGATCTTCAGCTTCATCGGTATTTTGCATTCTCAGGTCGTTGAGGTAGCCAGAGTCGTCAAGGATGCCTTGGACAATTTCTGTGGCGGGGGTGCGATCGAGTTTGTCCCGGTAGGTTTGGATAATCTGGGCGAATTGCAGTACGCCCTTGGAGGAGCGGCCTGCGAGGGTTTTGACGGAGGTTTCATCGGAGAGGATTTCCCACAGGGGGATGGCCAGTTCTCCGGCGGCGCGGGTGAGGGCGTCAATGGTGGATTTGCCGACGCCGCGCTTGGGGGTGTTGATGGCGCGCAGGAGGCTGACGGAGTCGAAGGGATTGGTGATCGCCCGCAGGTAGGCGACGACGTCTTTAATTTCCTTGCGATCGTAGAACCTAAGTCCACCCACGATTTTATAGGGAACACCTGCGCGAACGAGGGATTCCTCTAGGGCACGGGACTGGGCATTGGTGCGGTAGAGCATGGCGAAATTACCAAACCCCAGGTCTGGATTGGTGCGCTCCAGGCTCTGAATCTGCCGCGTGACAAACTCTGCTTCATCAATTTCATCCTCGCAGCGGTGACAGTGGGTGGGCTCACCTTCGCCCCTGGTTGCCTTGAGTACTTTGTCGATCCGTTCGGTATTGTGGGTAATTAATTGGTTGGCGAGTTCCAGGATATTGGCAGTCGATCGATAGTTTTCCTCCAGCTTCACCATGGTGTTGGTGCGCTCATCCCGTTCGCCATCGCCGAAGTCATCCTGGAAATTCATCAGGATGGTAAAGTCAGCGCTTCTAAAGGAGTAAATCGATTGGTCGGCATCTCCCACGACAAAGATCGATCGCGTTCCCCAACCTTTAAACTGTACGGGGTCCTCTCCATTGGTGGAGATCATTTGCAGCAAATTATATTGGGTGCGATTGGTATCCTGGTATTCATCGACGAGCAGGTGGCGGAAGCGACGATGCCAATAGGCGCGGACTTCGGGGTTTTGTTGAAAGAGTCGAACGGGCAGGAGAATCAGATCGTCAAAATCTAGGGCGTTGTTTTCGCAGAGGCGATCGAGATAAGCATGGTAAATGGAAGCAACAATCCGGCCCCGCATACCAGGCTGATCTTTTTCCACTTCCTCTGGGGATTTACCTTGGTTTTTGGCATTGCTAATGGCGTAGCGCATGGCGCGGGGTTCAAACTTTTTCTCGTCGAGATTGAGTTTGTTAATCACAATGTCTTTGATTACGGACATCACATCGGATTCATCAAAAATAGAGAAATTCTTATTCCATTTACGCCCTCGACTGTCCTGATATTTCTCGATGTCAAACCGCAGGATTCGACAGCATAGTGCGTGAAATGTGCCGACCCAGAGGTCTTTGGTGATGGTTTTGTAGACCTGCGATCGAATTTTGATCTGGGTATATTCGGGCAGGGCGTTGAGGGTTTTGCCATGGTTCCGCAGGGCTTCCTGTTCGGCAAATAGGGTTTCGACCCGTGATTTCATTTCCTTGGCCGCTTTGTTGGTGAAGGTGACGGCGAGGATGTTTTCGGGTTCGATTTTGTGGGTGAGGATGAGGTTGGCGATGCGGAAGGTGAGGGCGCGGGTTTTGCCCGATCCGGCTCCGGCGACGACCAGCAATGGCCCACAAAAGTGCTCCACGGCTTGACGCTGGGAGGGATTGAGGTGCTTGAGGGCATCGGTGAACTGAGCCATGGGCGGGAGGGGGGTACAAATTAACGCATCCACCAGACTATCGCATTTCGGTGGGTCTGGAACAAGTGCATTTGTGCTGGAGAAAGGCGGAAGAGGGGAGAAAGGCGGAAGTAGGAATGCTGAAGGCGGAAGGCGTGATCGAGCCAAACCTCTTCCCTTCAGCATTCAGCGTTCCGCCTTCCTACTTCGACTTTGGCGTAATCCCCAACCGATCGAGCCCCCCCCCAATCTGCCGCAACAGCGAAAAATCGGCCTCAGGCAGCGTGGGCTTCCCCTCTAGGAATACAAACGCCTGACGGAAGGCTGCGGGTGTGGTTTCGACGGGGGATTGGAGGTGGCAGGGGATGACGCGGTGGAAGGACCATTGGGCGATGCGATCGGCCCATTCTAGGGTCTCCTTCGGGGCACGGTTGAGGATCAGGGCCTGGAGGATTGGCGCTACGATCAGCTCCCCGTTGCGGCGCAGGGCATGGAAGGAGGTTTCCCAGTCGCTTTGCCATTGGAAGGGGAAGAGGCCGAAGTAGCCTCGGGCGGTGCGATCGTCAGCATCCTTAGCATCTTTCAGGGCGGTTTTCAGGCTGGTCACCTGGGCGCGATCGGGCCGGAAGTAGAAGGAGAACAGGGCAATCCGCTTCCAGCCTTTGATGCGGTTGGCGGGAGAATCCTGGACGCGATGGCCTGCGTGGTCCCTTGCGTGGAAGAGCAGGGCCTGGGGGGCGGTGTTGACGATCGCTGGGGGCTCTTCTGGAATGGCCAGCACGGTATCGGTCACCAGCAGTGTGCCGGAGTCATGGTGCAGCATGGCGACTTCCTCGAAGGGTCCGAGACCGAGATCGATCGGCCCCAAAATCGCATAGCTAAACTCCCCTTGAAGCGGAGCCTCGGTTTCGCTCAATCGCTTCGTCCGCGATCCTGGCAGTCCCAACCAGCTCAACGGCAGGTTCAAAGGGAAACTCCACTGATGGGGCGCGACCCAAACCTGGGCTGTCTTAAACCGCCTTGCAAAGGGTCCGACGTAGACCTTATGTTCCAAGCCCGACACCGTGGGCAGGATGATCTGTTTGACCTCACCATGCTGGGCGATCAGCTCTTCCATCAGGGCGACGCATTCTGGGGTGGGGGCGACGGGGGCATAGACGAGGAGACCGCCCGATCGCAGTTTGACCACTGTCATGCGGATGGGGGTGACGACGTAGAGTATCCCTGGAGCTGATCGAAGGTCCAGATCTGGCCGGGGACGACTTCCTGGCGTACAGTTTGGCGCTGGCCGAAGGGGTAGATGGGAAGGAGGGGCCAGAGGTTCCAGGACCAGTCTGGGCGGGATGGGGATACCACGGTGGGGTTTTGTGCAGGATAGGTGACCTATTGGAGTGTACCAAGATCGGCGGTATGATGGAGGATGCTCGCCCGTTTATTATTCTGCATGCGGTATTTTTTGATTGCTCTTGTGATGGTGGGCTGGTGTTTTTTAACGCCTTCGGTTCAGGCGGCTGATCTCAACCATTGTGAAACGCTGAAGGGCCAGCGGATCTGTATTACGCAGATTAGACGCAGTGCGGCGCGGTATTGGGAATATACAGCGGTGGTGACGGTGGACGGGAAGGCGAGGCCCAAGGAGCGGTTTGACTGTCGGAGTCGGGTGACGGTGGAGCCCGATGGGACGATTTTCTCGTTTAAGCGCAGTGAGCCGGGGGCGGTGGTCTGTCGGTTGTATCAGGAGCGATCGAAGTCGATGAGGCTGATGGATTTGAAGGCTCCGAAGCAGAAGGGGTAACTGGTGATGAATGCTGTAAATACCTTGCATCAGCGATCGATGGATTTGGCGGAGTCGGCGACCTTGGCGCAGCAGCGAGGGGAGTCAGCGATTGGGCTGTGGCGGGAGGCCTTTGAGTTGGAGGCGCAGGCGGCGGCATTGTTGGCGAATGAGTGGCAGACGGAACCGCCGCGATGGCCTTTGGCCGGTCGTAGACCATCGGTGCTGTATCGACGTGCGGCGACGTTGGCGCTGCGTTGTGAGCAGGTGCAGGCGGCAGAGCGATTGGTGGTGACGGGCTTGATGGGGCATCCACCGGAGGAAATGGCGGCGGAGTTGCGGGATTTGTTTGTGCAGATCAATTTGCGATCGTTTTTGCGGCGGCAGGGGATTGAGGTGAATGATTTAGCGATCGGTTTGCAGGTGGTGTGATAGTCAGTAAATCTAGGTAGTTTTGGCCTAGAGGATGGTCAGGTAGGTATTGACTGACTCCGATGGCAGTATCTTCAGGGTTTGCTTCTGCAAATCGGGCTCCAAACCCAACATTTCCAAGGGCACAACGCCAAGCAGCGGGCTACTTTCCCTGGGCAGTTCCAGGCATTCAAAGGTGCCTTCTCGGCCACAGATCATCAACTTCGCGTCCTGAAAGATGCGGGCTTTTCCGAGTCCCATGGCTGTGAGGACATCAACTTCCTTCAAGACGCTCAAGCCTAATTTTTCGATCAAGTCCCCTGGCAGACAAAGGGTTGTGGCTCCGGTATCAACCAGGACATTGTTTAGGACCACCGATCGCACGTCTTCCTGTGGCATTAGGTTCCGTTCAGCCAGAATTTGGTCTGCCCGATTGGTGATGGTCAAAGAGGTCAAAACTTTACCCATTATGGCTTTCCTAGGTGATAAAAATTAGACAAATAACACCCTTCTGAAAAATGATTCTAGTATACCAAATAGTTGGTCAAATCGACATCCCTAAGATTTAGTCATTAACTAGACTAAAGTCCTCTAGAGCTGCCTTTGCACCGTATTCAATCATTAGATCTAGGTTGGCTCCGTACTCACCTGCGCAGCTATAGGAACCCAGTTCTAGGATGTAGAGCTCTCCCTCGGATTCGCAAACATCGATCGAATAGAGTAAATCTGGATACCAGTTAACTTGCTGCAAAACGTTGGTTAGATAATCCACCAGGTAGCCGCCTTTGATTTGTTCGTCAATGCGTTCTTCTCCGACGAGGTAAAGCGAACCTGTGATGATTTCGTTTTTGTAGATGAAGAAGCGCCATTCTCGGGTAATCGATCGCTTCCCACTGACTAAAACCAAGGTCGTCACATCTCGGCCTAATTCGCTGCTGAGGGCTGGCATTGTATTGAGCTTTTGGAGATCGAATACCCCGGCTCGGAAGGTTTTCATGTTGCTGTCGGGGCGGATGAAGAGTTCACCCTTGGAACCAAAATAGTCAAGGATTTCGGTGCGTCTTCTGACCAATTCACCCAGGGGAAGAATGAAATATTGATTGTTGAGGAGATGGGCTCCGAAGTAGGTGTAGTAGGTGGTGCAGCGCAGGTTGCGCTCATCCATGTAAGCACCTGGAATCCAGGATGTCCGTAATACATTCCGACCTAAATTTAAGGTGCCTCGAAATAGAACACATTCGTGATCGGGGAAATAAAGGTCCGATCGCCTAGGATCGAAGTCGAGGTATTTAATGTTTTTGTAGGTGTAGTTGTGTTTGGATAGGGCTTCTACGAACTGTTCGTCTGCGTCGAAAATATCTCGTTCAAGCAACCAGTTAACGGTGGTCATTGCTATAGCCTCAAGGTTCCCAAGCTTTATCAATCCATCATTGCAATCGCGATCGTCTGTGCCCCTAGTCTTCTAGCGGGTGACAGAGGGGGCGATCGGTCATATTTGATGGAGGGCCATGGGTATTCCTATTTTGGCTGATTGATGGAATGATAGCACCTGTCTAGTGCTCTACTGGAGGATTTTCAAGATCGCACTGTCGTCGGAGGTTGGGGTGGAAGTTGTGGGACAGGCGGTTGTGCGAGTCGTGGTATCTTTTTGGGCTAACGCCGTAGCAGGTTTGCAGGTGGAGCGGGGTGCGATCGCTACTAGCGTCGGGTGGGGTTGGGCGGTTCGGTGGGGTTGGTGGTTCGGGTGG
>JAAUSA010000182.1 GCA_012031975.1 Alkalinema sp. RU_4_3
AGAGCACGCCGCCATGGCAGACCTTGTGGCCGTTCGTCATGCTCTCCTTGACGACCATCGAACAGCGCGCCCAACCTAACCCTGCGCCCTCCATCACAAGGCCGAAAGTTTTTGTGACGCCTTCCGTCGAATGCAGATATTCGGCGATGCGCCGCGCCAGCGCGTCTTCCTTCGTTCCCGTCATTCCTGCTCCGCCGAATTGACCGACCAATCGTTCAATTATATCAGATGACGGGATTGGGCTAGCCATCCTTCGAGACGCGCCCGCCCTCATCCTGAGGAGGCGCGGGCTTCGCGCGCGGCGTCTCGAAGGATCACGGCTGCCGCTCTTCAGGATGAAGGCCTGAGAGACGAAACGAGGCGGCGATGGCGTTCGAAACAATCCTTTTTCCGTCGATACCGGCGCCGCGCGCCCTGACCTCAATCGCCCGGATCGGCTCAACTCCTTCACCGTTCAAATGCACGCCGAGATCGCCGAGGCGCTCTCGGCGGTCGAGACCGATAAAACCGTCCGCACCCTGCTGATCACCGGCGCCGGGCGCGGCTTTTGCGCGGGGCAGGACCTTTCCGACCGCGCCGTCGCTCCCGGCGGCGAGGCGCCCGATCTCGGCGAGTCGGTCGAGCTTTTGGCCGCCGCGATCCTCGGCGCGCCAGCCCCGGGTGTTGCGCAGGGCCTGGATGCCGAGGCGTGCCAGAAGCTGCGCGCGGAGCGCGATGTGCTCACCCGCGACGGCGTCAAGGACAACAACGAGCCGGGCCTGCAAGGCTGGACCATCCGGCTAGACCGTGGCGCCAACGGCAGCGTGGACGACACGGCGGTCACCGATGCCAACGGCAACCGGATTGTGCGAGCCGGAGGGATTGATACTGAAGAGCAGCAGCGTTCCCAGGACCAGACCGATCGCCTCCGCACAGGCCCGGCCCAGGTGACGGCCGCAGAGGGGTCCCCAGGTCAATTGCTCACGGTGCAGCCCCAGGATGTGGCCCAGGGGCGCGTTGAGATCGATCGGCCCGTGACGGCAGTTACACCGGAAGTGGCACAGCCCGCCATGCCGGAAGTGACACAGCAGCTCAACACCGAGCAGCCTAAAAAGAAGGTCCAGAGGAAAAAGCGCAAACCTGTCACTGCGCAACTCTGGTAAACGCTTGAGATGATATTAAGTTAGCTCCCGATAATCCATGGATGTCGGGGGCTTTTCTATGGCGCTGGAAATAAATGTGCCCAGATTAGACTAAACACTTCCGTCGCTTCTAGGCGATCGCGCTGCAATAAATCCGTCGATCGGGTGAGAAAGAGGGGGCGATCGCCATCGTTCCTTGGAATATGGCCATGGGAACCCCGGACCAAGCTCGCATCCGTTGGAATCACATCCATCAGGGTTCTAAAGCCTAGCTTTTTCTGGAGGAGTCGCTGGGCGAGTTTGAGTTTGGGCAATGCAATGCGGGGATTGATAAACAGCTCGGCGGGATCGTAGCCGGGCTTACGATGGATATCGACCGTGTTGGCGAAGTCCGGGGCGCGGGCCTCGTCTAGCCAGTAGTAGTAGGTGAACCAGGCTTCAGGTTCTGCCACGACGACGAATTCCCCCGATCGATCGTGGTCCAATCCGCAGGCTGCTTTCCCCTGGGCATCTAATACCTTGGCGACGCCCGGTGTGGTTTCGAGCAGCTTCTGGACCTGGGGGAGATCCTCGGGATTGTTCACATAGACATGGGCTAATTGGTGATCGGCCACCGCGAAGGCTCGGCTGGCGCCCGCATCGAGGAGTTCTCGGCCCAATTCTTCGCGGACGGATAGGAGCCCTGCCTGTCGCAGAACGCGGTTCAGATGGACGGGCTGGGATACGGTGGTGATGCCATATTCCGAGAGGAGAATCACCTGGACCCCGCGCGCTTCGTAGAAGTCGATCAGGTCGCCCACAACCCAGTCGATTTCCTGCAAATCCGTTTGGACGACCGCTGCTTCCCCCCCAAGGCGCTGGGTGCAATAGTCGAGGTGGGGGAGGTAAACGAGGGAGAGCGTGGGTGAATGTTGGAGCTCGATCGCCTTGGCTGAATTGGCGATCCAATTGGTGGATTCGATCGTGGTGGCGGGTCCCCAGAATTTGAAGAGAGGAAACTGCCCTAGCTCATTTTGCAGACGGTCTCTCAGCTCGGCGGGGTGGGTATGAATATCGGGGAGTTTGCGGCCATCGGCGGGATACATGGGGCGGGGGGTGACGGCGTAGTCCACGCTGGAATACATGTTGTACCACCAGAAGAGGTTGGCGCAGGTGAAGCTGGCATCCTGTTCCTTCGCTAACTCCCAGATCTTGGGCGCCTGCACCAGCCGATTGGACTGGCGCCAAAACTTCACTTCGCATTCCTCTCGGAAATACCAGCCGTTAGCGACAATGCCGTGGTCGCTCGGGCGTTTGCCCGTGAGATAGGTGGCCTGCATGGTGCAGGTGACGGCTGGGAGGGTGGGTGTGATCGAGGCCATGGCGGCATTATCTGCCCATTGCTGAATGCGCGGCGTCTGCGGCCCGATGAGTTTGGGTGTGAGTCCGACGACGTTAATGACAACAGTTCTGCCCATGGTGAGGTCCCTTTAATTAATAATGTGAGCAATGCTGCGGCGTCTGGCACGATCGCTTTCGAACTGTTGGAGCACCCAGCGGTATTCCCGTTCGATCGCTGTATCGATATCGAGCTGTAAGTCCGTGGGCAACACATCCCAGGTATAGGTTTCAATTTCTAGGTGCTGACAGATGGGATGGGATTGAATATAACTGAGGGTTTGAATCAAATGGGTTTGGGTGGATTTGAGGCCACCGTAGTCTTCGAGGAAGATCGGCACATGGAAATGGGTGCGCCATTGCTGGGCCTTCGTATTGAGCAGGTGGGGCAGGGCCTGGCCAAGATCCCGGTAGCGTTGGAGATGGCCATCCTGGTGCTGGGCGATCACCTGGTGGAGGTAGGTGGATTCGGCAAAGGGTTGGAGGCGTTTTTGGAGGGCGAGGCGATCGGGCTGGTTCTGGGGAATTTCCACTTCTATAGCGGAACTGAGTTGAATTTTGCTGATGCCAATGCCGGATTGAGTTAGTTTGCCTAGGGCCTCCTGGGGCGTTTCGAACTCGACGGCGAAGTGGCAGGTGTCGTAGCAGACTTTGATATGCTGGTAGAGGAGGCGTTCTGTGGTTTCGATCTGTAGGCCGAGCTGTTTCTTTAGTTGCTGGGCGCCCTTGGGAATTAGGAAATGCTTGAAAAACGCCACTAATTCTTCGGTGTTTTCAATTAAGCCATCGGGTTCGGGTTCGAGGCCGAGGTGAATGACTTTTCCAGTTTTCTGGGCAATGTTATTGAGCAGGGCCACCAGATTAGCTAAATGGCCCGTGGCTTGGGTTAGGGCCAGCACCATCGCGTCTCGCCCCGTAAACCAAGGCTTGTAGGAAATGGGCAGGGTGGAAATACTGCCTTCAATGCCTTCGGGGAGAAGCACCGCCAGAATTTGAATCAGGTTTTGAGTGTAATAGGCGCGATCGCGCGCAGTCCAGTCGGGACGGTAGACTTGGTCCTTGATTACTTCGCCATGGAAGTTGCCGTAGGGGAAGCCATTTAGGGTAAAGACGTATAGATTATGAACCGTGAGCCATTGCTGGAGCTGGACTAGGTTGGTGCTCTGGAGCAATTGTTCTGCGGCGATCGCGCCCAACCGTAGGCCAATGCCGAAGGGGCGATCGGGGGAGAGTTTTGACTTTAGCCGGGGCAGGTGGGCCTGGAGATTGGCAAACACCTGTGCCCAGGTTTCGCCGGGGTGGATGTTGGTGCAGTAGGTGAGGTGGAGGGGTGAATGGGCGATCTGCATAGTAAGGTTGGGAATGATGGTTGTGTGAATCGCACCTGGCATTCATTGGAAGTTTGAATGGATGGCGAGGTTATAAACCTTCCAATAGATCGATCGCCCTCTGAAACAACGCAACATCGACTTGATGCACATCAAAACAGGAACCAATCCCATCGATCATGGCGATCGTCAGTTCCCCGCCGAGGTGCTCCTGGAATTCGAGTAGACCCCGAAACACCGATCGCGCATCGGCAATGCCCACGGCCTTCAATTCGGGGGCAAAAATCGGCAGGCCGAGGTTTTGTAAGGTATTGATGATTCTTTGCCAATGGGCCTGGGGCAGCCAACCCTGGAGATAGGCGTAGGTGCTATCGAGGGCCATGCCGATCGCCACCGCTTCCCCATGTCGGAGGCGATAGTCGGTCAGGTATTCCAGGCGATGGGCGGCCCAATGGCCAAAGTCTAGGGGCCGCGAGGAGCCCATTTCAAAGGGATCGCCGCTATTGCCAATATGCTGCATGTGGTGCTGGCAGGAGCGGTAGATTACCTGCTGCATCAATTCTGGATCGCGGGCGGCGATCGCCTTGGCGTTGGTTTCCAAAAAGCGGAAAAAGGCACCGTCCCGGATTAGGGCGACTTTGACGGCTTCAGCGACGCCGCCGATCCAATCGCGTTGGTTTAGCCCGGTTAAAAACGCCGCATCGTTAATTACCGCGTAGGGCGGGGTAAAGGTCCCGAGGAAGTTCTTCTTGCCGAAGGCATTGACGCTGTTTTTCACGCCGACCCCAGAATCTCCCTGGGCCAGAACAGTGGTGGGAACGCGCACCAACCGAATGCCCCGATGGGCCGTGGCGGCGGCATAGCCCACCATGTCCAGGGCGGCGCCGCCGCCGATGGCGATCACGTAGGAATGGCGACAGATGCCCGCTGTGTGGATGGCATGCTGTAATTGCGTCACCTGGTCCGGATCGTTTTTCACGCCTTCCCCGCCCGAGATGACCCAGGGGGCGCAGCGCAGATCGATCGCATGGCTGTAGCGGGTGCAATATTCCTGAATAGATTCCAGGAGTTCTGGCTGAGCCTGGACCAAGCCGCCATCGATCACGAACATGCATTTGCGGGGCGCGCGGCCCCGGTCTGGGTGACTACCTGGGAGAGGAGGGGATTGTCTGGAGCGAAGAGGGATGCGGTGAAATGCACAGCATACTGGAATGTCACTGTGACGGCCTGGTGCAGGGGCGCTAGTTTGGTAATGGAATTGCTGGGGCGGGATAGAGATAGGTTCATGGGATTAGCCTTTTGGATGGATTTGACAGGGTGAAAACTACGTAACAGCAAACCGATTTGCCAGTATTCTTGAGAGGGGAAGCAATGCTAAAACGCCCAACCCATATAACCAATGACTAAACCCGGCGGCGATCGCACTGTCCAATACAATCAAAGAAATCACCCCCGTCCGCACCGCCCGCCGAATCAGCTCCGGCGTCGGCGAATCGAGCGTTTTTAGGAAGGCTGGTACGACATTGATCGCCCAAAGTAGACCAAAGGGCAACATGACCCGGCAGGTGTAGTCTGGTAAATAACCCAGGAGTGCCAAGCCCGCTGCCACCGTTGCCAGCAGCCCCAAGGCCCAAATCGTGGCTTTGCGATCGCCCCCATGGACCTCACCCCGACTCAATACGGTAATGGCCGCAATATAAATAATCGGCACTAGGGCAATCAAACTGTGATGCCAAACCATGCCCGGAATCGCGCTAATCCCCAGCAGCCAGTTTCCGCCGCGACAGACGCCCATATTGATAGGACCAAACACCGGATGATGTTTGCTCGCTGCGTCGTACAGGACCGCAACGATCGCCACACAAAAAGCAATCCAGCCACTCATTGCAGACACCCGACTGGCGGCAAATACGCCCAGGGCCAAAAGACCTGCCCCCAGAAGAATTGATTCATAGCGTCCAACCCGGCCACTGGGAATGGGACGCTCGGGGCGCTCGATCGCATCCAATTCCGCATCAAACACATCGTTAAACACCACGCCACCGCCATAGAGCCCTGTGGTTGCAACGAGCAGCCACAACAACGGCCCCATCGGCGTATCCCCAATGCTGACGACGCCTGCGGCGGCATAGCCGACTAAAATATCCGCCCAGGCGGTAACAATATTCGCCGGACGCATCATCTGGAGATAGGCGGTGAGTCTGCTCGATTTGGGAGCGGCAAGTTGGGGTTGAACGGAAAGCTGCATAGGTTCTCCTGGACGATTAAAATTAGCGGTTCTAGACTTAAAAAATAAACAGCAGCCCTAGACAATAATTAAATTCTCAGCCCCCTCAACCATCGGCGTTTGGCCCCGCAGAACAGAGTTGCCATCGAAGAGTTGGCGCTGATCGATCGGCTGGGGATTCAACCAGTCCTGTTCGTTCATTTCGCCGCTTTGGCTGTAGGCAGCTAGGGCGTTGCCATAACAAACCGCTTCGGCTACATCCGGGGCAATGCCGCGCTCTAGCATGAGCTGGTAGGTTTTGGGTACTGCCAAGGGATCGCTAATGCCCCAGTCGGCGGCGCTGTCGATCATGATGCGTTCCTTGCCGTATTTGCGGACGATATCCACCATCCGCTCGTTGCCCATTTTGGTCTGGGGATAGATCGAGAAGGCACACCAGAACCGCGATCGAGAATATCTTCGACGGTCTCTTCGTTGGCATGGTCCACAATTACGGTTTTGGGATCGATGCCATGTTCGAGGCAGACTTCCATGCTTTGGATTGTGCCTTCTTTCTTATTGCGATGGGGCGTGTGGATTAGAACTAACTTTTCAAACTCCTTCGCCATTTCCAATTGAATGCGGAAGTATTTATCTTCCACTTCCGTCATGGCGTCATAGCCAATTTCCCCGATGGCCACCACGCCCTCTTTGCAGAGGTAGAGGGGCAATAGCTCGATGACTTCCGAGGCGATCGCCGGATTATTCGCCTCCTTGGGATTGAGGGAAATGGTGCAATAGTGGCAAATGCCAAACTGCGCCGCCCGAAACCGCTCCCAGCCCACCAGCATATTAAAATAATCGCGAAAACTCCCGGCACTGGTGCGGGGCTGCCCTAGCCAAAACGACGGTTCGATAATCGCGGCGATGCCGTACTGCTTCATCACCAAATAGTCGTAGGTGGTGCGAGCCGTCATGTGAATATGGGGATCGAGGCAGAGCTTAGAAAAGGGCTGGGTCATGGTGGGAAAAGATTGAGAAAGGAGAATTGTCTACCGGGCAGCAGAATTTAGGTTGTCAGATCATGGAATGGGAGAAACACCGCCTTCTTTCCATTAAGGACTAGAAACCACGGGACCCACATCAGCCCCGCGAGGGAGTTGGGAGCGGTAGATTTCGACGGTCTTGCCTCTGTCGGAGGAAATAGATCCCAGGAAGGGCTCTACCAAAGGCCATAGCTCGGGACTAATCGATCGCCCCGCCGCCTGTCGTTCTGCCATGTAGTCCACCAGCATTCGGGCAAGCTGGGAATTGGCACGCCGCTGCAATCCGACGATCGGATGGAGCTTGGCCCCAATGAAAATGGCCTTCAAAATCAGGTCATTCCAGGCTGCTTCATCAAATTCCTCGGATGGATAAGGATTGTTTAAAGCGATGGCCTCGAATACCCCTGTCATATGGCTACGCACGCCCTCCTCTGCCCAAAATCTGTAGCGTTCTGGATGGGCCAACAGGGGCAGCGTCTGATGGAGGGCGACGAGTTCGCGGATGCCAGAGGTCTGGTAGAGCTGCTCGAACCAATGGGCGACTCGGGCGGCGTCATCCTGGGGCATGCTCAAAAGCAGTAGCGATCGCCCCAACTGGTCAATGCTCCAATTTTGGGGATTCCAGCCGGGCCGCAGGGTCTGAGCCGCTTCGAGATCCGCCGCCGTCAGTTGAAGATCTTGCTTACCAAAGCGGCGTGGCAGCATGCTGAAGGTGGTGAAGAGGGCGCGATCGCTCCTGCCAATTTCCCCCAGGGCAGCTTGGAACCACTGCCAATCGCCATGGGGGACTCGCTCCACCAGCCAACTGGTGATCAGGTGTCGAATATTACTTTGAGGTGCTGCGGAGTCAGTCATCATCTATTCCCTTTAGATGCTTACATCCTAATGGACATGGTGCAAGCTTCCGTGAAGAAGGGACAGAAATTTCAATGAGATTGCGTGAAGAATCTCAAAATACGGTGGCGTGGCTCAGTGTTTCTACTGGCTTCTCAGGGCATTTTTGGGAATGACCCGCCTAATCTGGTGGATTGTGTATAGACCTTGCGTAGGGTGGCCCGATCGCGATCACTAATTTGGGGTGGCTGGGCCACTTGGCTGCTGTACATCACGTCGGTGGGCCGATCGCTATGGCCCCAAATACCGAGGGCATGGCCTAACTCGTGGCGGGCACCGGATAGGAGGGAGCGATCGGCTTGGGTTGGACTGAGGGTGATCACCATACGATGGCGAAGCCTGCCGTCCTGGTTGTAAAACTCAAAGCGCGTGTCAGCGAAGCGCACCGGAGCCAGTTTGCCATCGGCTAGGCGGCGCAGGGGGAGGCTGGCCCGACGGATGGTGATGTCGGCAGCAGCAGTGGTTTGGGTCAATTCGATTAGGCCAGACCAGTCGGAGATCGCCTGGGTAACGGCCTCTTGCCAAACCTTGGCCCGAGCATCGGTGGAATCCGCCAAATCGATGCGGACGGAAACGGGGAACTGGGTCCAGAGCAAAGCACCCACAGGGGTAGTCTGTAGGCGATCGGCATAATCATCCCCCACCGCCACCTGGGCCAAACTTGCGGGCAGGGGCTGGGGTTTTAACTCAGGCAAGGCTTGACCCATCAGGGGGCGGCTTAGCATCAAAACTGTCAGGATTGTTAGAATCCCGATCGATAGGAGTCGTTTTGTGGCTAGAGCCATGGGCACTACTTAATCACGCCGGGCATGCTGAGGAGCGTCGAAAGGGTGAGGAAGGAGGTGACCAGCAGCCAGGTGATCTGGTTGAGGGTCTTCTCGGCGCTCTTGGTGCTTGTGAACAGTTGGGCCTGACCAGTCAAACCGCCGAGTCCGCCTTCACCCTTGGGGCTATGGAGCAGCACCAAGATGATCAGGGAAACCGCCGAGAAGGTCCAGAGGGATTTGACGATGGGCAGGAGGGACATAGGTTAGGGAGGATCGAAAAAATAGTGAATCTATTCTATCACCCATCCCATGAACCGTAATCTAACGTCCAATCTTCACAGGGGTTCGGTTGGCGCGGACATTGTAGCTGGCGGGGACGATCAGGGATTGACCTGTCATTTCCTCGGGTACTTCTAGGCGCATGATCTCCAGCAATGTCGGGGCCACATCCGCCAGACGACCGTCGTCCCGCAGATGGACATCCGTGCCATGGCCGACAATCTTGGCGCCTTCGCCCTCAACTAGAATGCAGGGCACTAGATTGGTCGTATGGGCGGTCCAGGGGGTGCCATTCTCGTCCCACATCTGTTCTGCATTGCCATGGTCCGCAATGATCAAGGTCGTGCCCCCGGCAAACCCCACAGCGGCGAGCAACCGTCCCAGGGATGCATCCACCGCCTCTAGGGCCGTGATGGTTTGGTCGATTTTGCCAGTGTGGCCCACCATGTCTGGGTTGGCATAGTTGATCACAATCAGGGAGTAGGTGCGCTGGCGGACTGCCGCAATCGCCGCATCGGTCACTGCCACTGCCGCCATGGCTGGGGCCTGGTCGTAGGTGGCCACCATGGGGCTGGGAATCAATTCGCGATCCTCCCCAGGGAAGGGCGTTTCTAAACCGCCATTGAAGAAGTAGGTGACATGGGCATACTTCTCTGTCTCGGCGGTGCGGAACTGCTTGAGTCCCTTGCTCGATACGACTTCGCCGAGGATATGGGTCAGCTTCTGGGCCTCAAAGGCGACGGACACATCCAGACTGCTGTCGTACTGGGTGAAGGTCACCACATGGAGATCCTCGATCGCCGCCCTCGAAAAGCCATCGAACTGCGGATCGACCAAAGTCTGGGTAATCTGCCGCGATCGATCGGGCCGGAAGTTGAAGACAATCACGCCGTCGCCGGATTCGATGGCGCCGGGCGCCAGGCGGGTAGGCGGGACAAACTCGTCGGACTTGGCTGCGTCGTAGGTGGCCTGCAGGACCTCTAGGGCGCTGCGCCCATCGATCGGCCCGTTCTGGGTCATCACATCGTAGGCCATCTGGACGCGATCCCAGCGCTTGTCGCGATCCATGGCGTAGTAGCGACCGCCAATGGTGGCGATGCGACCTGTCCCGACGCGATCGAGGTGGGTTTGCAGGCGATTAACATAGGCGATCGCCGACTGGGGCGAGGTGTCGCGGCCATCGGTGATCACATGGATACAGACATCGCTGATGCCTTGGACCTTGGCCATATCCACCAGACCAATCAGATGGTCAATGTGGGAATGGACGCCGCCGTCGGAGCAAAGACCGATCAGATGGAGTTTCTTTCCCGACTCCTGCACCTGTTGACAAACCTTAACTAAATTGGGATTTCGCAAAAGGGACCCATTGGCCACGGCATCGCCAATCCGGACTAATTCCTGGGGCACCACCCGGCCCGCTCCAATATTCAGATGGCCCACCTCCGAGTTGCCATTTGGCCATCGGGCAGACCCACGTCTCGGCCTGAAGTGCGAATCAAGGTGTGGGGATAGACCTCCCAC